>NZ_JBHWIV010000039.1:69117-78721 GCF_042731675.1 Kitasatospora sp. NPDC059827
CGACCGGCGCCCCGGCGGCGGCCCCCCCCCCCCCAACCCCGCCCGCCGGCCGGGCGCCACCCCGGGGGCGGGCCCCGGGGTTCGCGCCAGGCGCCTCGCTCACGCGCGGTCGCCGTTCAGCCACTCGGACATCACCGACAGCAGGTGGTCGGTCTCCACCGGCTTGGTGATGTGGTCGGTGGCACCCGCCTCCAGGGACTTCTCCCGGTCGCCCTTCATCGCCTTGGCGGTCAGCGCGATGATCGGCAGGCCGGCGAACTGGGGCATCCGGCGGATCGCCTCGGTGGTCGCGTAGCCGTCCATCTCCGGCATCATGATGTCCATCAGGACCAGCGCCACGTTCTCGTGCTGCTCCAGCATCTCGATGCCCTCGCGGCCGTTCTCCGCGTACAGGACGGTCAGCCCGTACTGCTCCAGCACGCTGGTCAGGGCGAACACGTTGCGCACGTCGTCGTCCACGATCAGCACCTGCTGGCCGTCGAAGCGGGTGTCGGCGCGAGCCGGCCGGGGCTGCTGCGCGGGCTCCACCGCCCGCGGCAGCGCGGCGCTCTCCAGGGCGGCGCTGCGCCGGCGCTCCACCGCCCCGCGGCGGCGCTCCTCGGCCATCTCCCGGACCTCCTGGGCCCAGTGGTCGGCCGGGCTCTCGCCGACCGGCACCGGCAGGCCCACCGGGGTCACCCCGACCGAGGCGCGCAGCGCGGGCGGGTTCGCCGGGCCCGGGCGGTCCAGGAGCCGCTCGGCGGCGGCGTCCGGGGCTTCGGTGCGCAGCGGCAGGTAGAGCGTGAAGGTCGAGCCCTTGCCGAGCTCGCTCTCGGCGTGGATCTCGCCGCCGAGCAGCCGGGCGATCTCGCGGCTGATCGACAGCCCGAGGCCGGTGCCGGCGTACTTGCGGCTGATGGTGCCGTCGGCCTGCTTGAACGCCTCGAAGATCTCCCGCAGCTTGTTGCCGGGGATGCCGATGCCGGTGTCGGAGACCGAGAAGGCGATCAGCTCCTCGTCCGGGCCCTGGATCGAGCCGAACTCCAGCAGCCGCTCGCGCACGTGCTGGGGGACGTCCCCGCCGACCGCGCTGATCGAGAAGTCGACGCCGCCGGTGTCGGTGAACTTGACGGCGTTGGAGATCAGGTTGCGCAGCACCTGCTGGAGCCGCTGCTCGTCGGTGTGCAGGGTGACCGGCAGGGCGGGCGAGACCCGGACCGCGAAGTCCAGGTTCTTGTCCAGGGCGACCGGCTGGAAGGTGGCCTCGACGTAGTCGACCAGCTGGACCAGGGCGATCCGGGCCGGGCGGACGTCCATCTTGCCGGCCTCGACCTTGGACAGGTCGAGGATGTCGTTGATCAGCTGGAGCAGGTCGGAGCCGGCGCCGTGGATGGTGTCGGCGAACTCGACCTGCTTGGGCGAGAGGTTGCCTTCGTTGTTGTCGGAGAGCAGCTTGGCCAGGATCAGCAGCGAGTTGAGCGGGGTGCGCAGCTCGTGCGACATGTTGGCGAGGAACTCGCTCTTGTACCGGGAGGCCAGGGCGAGCTGCTCGGCGCGCTCCTCCAGGACCTGCCGGGCCTCCTCGATCTCGCTGTTCTTGATCTCGATGTCGCGGTTCTGCTGGGCGAGTTGCTCGGCCTTCTCCTGCAACTCCTCGTTGGTGCGCTCCAGTTCCTCCTGGCGCGCCTCCAACTCTGCGGATCGCATCGAGAGTTCGGCGGTGAGCCGCTGGGACTCCAGCAGCAGGCCCTCGGTCTTGGTGTTGACGCTGATGGTGTTGACGGTGACGCCGATCAGGTCGGCGATCTGGTTGAGGAAGTCCAGCGCGACGGTGGTGAAGGAGCTGAACGTGGCCAGCTCGATCACGCCCAGCAGCCGGCCCTCGAACTGCACCGGCAGCACCACGATGTGGGCCGGCGAGGCCTCGCCGAGGCCGGAGGCGATCTTGAGGTACCCGGGCGGCGCCTCCTTGACGATGATCGCCCGCTTCTCCGTCGCGGCCTGGCCGATCAGCGACTCGCCCGGCCGGAAGGTGGTGGGCATCGCCCGCCGCTGGTAGCCGTAGCTGCCGATCAGCCGCAGCACGGTGTCGTTCTCGTCGTCGTCCTCGGTGATCAGTTCGGCGGTCCGCCCGGCCGGCTGGGCCAGGAAGAAGGCGCCGTGCTGGGCGGAGACCACCGGGGTCAGCTCGGTCATGATCAGCGAGGCGACGGCCTCCAGGTCCCGGCGGCCCTGGAGCAGGCCGGAGATCCGGGCCAGGTTGGTCTTGAGCCAGTCCTGCTCCTGGTTGGTCCGGGTGGTCTCGCGCAGGTTGGCGATCATCTGGTTGATGTTGTCCTTGAGCTCGTCGAGCTCCCCGGCGGCGTCCACGTCGATCCGCAGGCTCAGGTCGCCCCTGGTCACCGCGGTGGCGACCTGGGCGATCGCGCGCACCTGCCGGGTCAGGTTGTTGGCCAGCTCGTTCACCGACTCGGTGAGGTCCTGCCAGGTGCCGTCCACCCCGGGCACCCGGGCCTGGCCGCCGAGCCGCCCGTCGGTGCCCACCTCGCGGGCGACCCGGGTGACCTCGTCGGCGAAGGCGGAGAGCTGGTCGACCATGGTGTTGATGTTGGTCTTGAGCTGGAGGATCTCGCCGCGCGCGTCCACGTCGATCTTCTGCGAGAGGTCGCCTCGGGCGACCGCGGTGATCACCAGCGCGATGTTGCGGACCTGGCCGGTGAGGTTGTTGGCCATCTGGTTGACGTTGTCGGTCAGGTCCTTCCAGATGCCGGCCACGCCCGGCACGCTCGCCTGACCGCCCAGGGTGCCGTCGGTGCCCACCTCACGGGCCACCCGGGTCACCTCGACGGCGAACGCGGACAGCTGGTCGACCATGGTGTTCAGCGTCCCGGCGAGCGTCGCGATCTCGCCCTGGGCGTCGATGGTGATCTTCTTGGAGAGGTCGCCGCGGGCCACCGCAGAGGCGACCTCGGCGATGTTGCGGACCTGTCCGGTCAGGTTCGACGCCATGAAGTTGACGTTGTCGGTCAGGTCCTTCCAGATGCCCGACACCCCGCGCACCCGGGCCTGGCCGCCCAGGATGCCCTCGGTGCCCACCTCGCGGGCCACCCGGGTGACCTCGTCGGCGAAGGCCGAGAGCTGGTCGACCATGGTGTTGACGGTGGTCACCAGCTCCAGGATCTCGCCCCGGGCGTCGACGGTGATCTTCTTCGACACGTCGCCGCGGGCCACCGCCGTGGTCACCTCGGCGATGTTGCGCACCTGGTTGGTCAGGTTGTTGGCCATCAGGTTGACGCTGTTGGTCAGGTCCTTCCACGTCCCGGACACCCCGGGCACGCTGGCCTGGCCGCCGAGGATGCCCTCGGTGCCCACGTCCCGGGCGACGCGGGTGACCTCGTCGGCGAAGGCCGAGAGCTGGTCGACCATGGTGTTGATGGTGTTCTTCAACTCCAGGATCTCGCCCCGGGCGTCCACCTGGATCTTCTGCGACAGGTCGCCCTTGGCGACCGCCGTCGTCACCTGGGCGATGTTGCGCACCTGATCGGTGAGGTTGTTCGCCATGAAGTTGACGTTGTCGGTCAGATCCCGCCACACCCCGGCCGCCCAGGGCACCTGGGCCTGCCCGCCGAGCCGCCCCTCGGTGCCCACCTGGCGGGCCACCCTGGTCACCTGTTCGGCGAAGCCGGAGAGCTGGTCCACCATCGTGTTGATGGTGTTCTTGAGCTCCAGCATCTCGCCGCGCGCGTCCACCTCGATCTTCTGCGAGAGGTCCCCGCGCGCCACCGCCGTGGTCACCTGGGCGATGTTGCGCACCTGGCCGGTCAGGTTGTCGGCCATGAAGTTCACCGAGTCGGTCAGCTCGCGCCACACCCCGGCCACGCCCGGCACCTGCGCCTGACCGCCCAGCCGGCCCTCGGTACCGACGTCCCTGGCCACCGTCGTCACCTGGGCGGCGAAGCCGTTCAGCTGGTCCACCATCGTGTTGACGGTGTTCTTCAACTCCAGCATCTCGCCGGCCACGTCGACGGTCACCTTGCGGGACAGGTCGCCCTTGGCCACCGCCGTGGTCACCTGGGCGATGTTGCGCACCTGCGCGGTCAGCCGCCCGGCCATGGTGTTGACCGAGTCCGCCAGGTCCTTCCAACTGCCCGACACGCTGCGGACCTTGGCCTGCCCGCCGAGCTTGCCCTCGGTGCCCACCTCACGGGCCACCCGGGTCACCTCGTCGGTGAACTCGGAGAGCTGGTCCACCAGCCCGTTGACCGTCCGGCCGATCCTCAGGTACTCGCCGCGCAACGGGTGGCTCACCCCGTTGCTGTGCAGCGAGCGCAGCTCCATCTTCTGGTCCAGGTCGCCCTCGGCGATCGAGGTCAGCACCCGGCCCACCTCGGCCATCGGCCGGGCCAGGTCGTCGATCAGCGCGTTGCAGTTGTCGACCGCCGCCATCCAGGCGCCCTCGCCCGCACCGGTCTCCAGCCGCTCGTTCAGCCGGCCCTCGCGGCCCACCGCCCGCCGCACCCGGGCCAGTTCACCGGTCAGGTGCTGGTTGCGCTCGGCGACCTCGTTGAACACCGCGGCGATCTCCGCCAACGGCCCGTCGCCCGGCACCGTCAGCCGGCGGCGGAAGTTCCCGTCCCGCATCGCGGTCAGCGCGGCCAGCAGCTTGCGCAGTTCGGCGGGCTCCGCGCCGCGGCTGTGGCCCGCTCGCCGGCCGGCCGCGATCCGCGGCGCGGCCCCGGACCGCCCGCCGCGCGGAGCCTGCGGCGTCGTACCGGTGGCGTCCTTGGTGGCGTCCTTGGTGGCCGAACTCAACGGGCCCCTCCCACATCGTGTGAACTGTCCGGTGACCGCCGCACCGGAACGGCACGGGACCGGGCACCGGCCCGGCTGGGCTGCGTACCGGCCGGACCTCACGGCCCACCGGCACCCACACGACCGTACTGCTCCCACCGGCCGTCGCGGACCCCCCAGTCTGGCAGCACCGGCGCCGGGTATACGGCTGGTTGCACACGGTTGTCCCCGCACCGTCCGAAACAGGTGGGCAGAATCACCCTCCGGTGCCTGTTTCGCCGCCCCGCCCCCACGGGGAACCAAGCGGAAAGTAGGGTGGAGCGCTGCACCGGGCCACGACCCGACCCGACGACGCCGCCCACCCGACGGCCCGCCCGGGGAGGTCGGCACGAGCCCCGGACAGTCAGGGCCAGAGCAGCAGAGGAGAAGTGGCAACGTGGTCACCGCGCGCGCAGCCGCCACCTTCGACCCCGACGGCCGGTCCGCGGCCGCCGCCAGGGGCTTCGTCCGGGACGCGCTGCTCGGCTGGGGCCTGCCCGAGGTCGTCGACGACGCCGTCGTGCTGGTCAGCGAGCTGGTCACCAACGCCGTCGTGCACGCCGGCACCGCCGCCGAGGTGTGCTGCCTGCGCGAGGAGGAGAGCGTCCGGATCGAGGTCACCGACCACCACCCCGAGCGCGGCCTGCCCTCGCTCGGCGACGGCCCGGTGTCCGCCTCCGAGCGCTTCGCCGACCCCGACGGCGAGGGCGGCCGCGGCCTGCTGATGTGCTCCGCCCTCGCCGAACGCTGGGGCGTCGAGTACGCGGCCGGGCAGAAGACCGTCTGGTTCCGGCTCGCCCTGCCCGCCCACGTGGCCGGCACCCGCTACGCCGTCCCCGCCACCCCCGGCAGCGACCTGCCCAGCAGCCCCGGGCCGGTGCACGTCGCCGTCGTCCAACTCGACGAGGACGGCCGCGTCCTGGCCTGGAACCCGGACGCCGAATCCCTCTTCCGCTACCCCGCCGCCACCGTGCTGGGCCGCCCCTGGGCCGACCTCGCGGTCTGGCCGCAGTCCCCCGGCCGCGGCCTCGGCCTCACCGACACCCTCCGGCTGGCCCGCTGGGAGGGCGACTACGGCGTGCGCCGGGCCGACGGCGAGGAGGTCGAGGTCTACGGCGTCCAGGTGCGCGTGCGCGACACCGAGGGCGTCGCCTCCACCCTCTGCCTGCTCGTCCTCGAACCCGACCGCGCCGTCCTGCGCTCCCCCGCCCGCGCCCTGCCCGGCGAGCGCCCCGACCAGGCCGGTCCCCGGCTCGACCTGCTGGCCGGACCGGTCGCCACCGACGACCTCGAAACCCTCCTCCAGCGCACCGTCGAACGTGCCCGCGACCTGCTCGACGCGGACGCCGCCTACCTGCTGCTCACCACCGACGACGAGGCCGAGTTCGAGGTCCGCGCCGCCACCGGCCTGACCACCGGGCACCGCCGGCACACCCGCTTCCCGGTGGGCACCGGCAACCGCTACGACTCCGCCCGGCTGCCCACCGTCCACGAGGACCTCGCCGCCCGCCCCATCGGCCTGCCCCTGCTCACCGGCAGCGGCATGCGCTCCCTGGTCACCGTCCCGCTCAAGGTCGAGGGCCGCCTGATCGGCTCGCTCGGCATCGCCACCGCCGCCCCCGGCCGCTACGACAACGAGGACGCGCTGCGCCTCCAGTTCGCCGCCGACCGGGTCGCCCTGGCCGTCGAGAGCACCCGGCTGACCGAGCTCGAACGGCTGCGCCGCGGCTCGCTCTCCTTCCTCGTCGAAGCCTCCGACCTGCTGGCCGGCACCCTCGAACACGAGCAGACCCTGGCGCTGATGGCCCAGATGGCCGTCCCCACCCTCGCCTCCTGGTGCGCCGTCTACACCAACGGCGACCACAGCTCCTCGGCCGGCCTCGCCTTCGTCCTGCACGAGGACGAGGACCGGATCGACCCCCTGCGCGACCTCCTCGACAAGACCCCCGCCCCCGAGGCCGGGCCCACCCACGGCGTCCGCTTCTGGACCGCGCCCACCGAGACCGCCGGAGCCCGCGGCCTCACCGACAGCCCCGAACTCGCCGGCCTGCTCGGCGAGACCGTCGTCCTGCCGCTGACCGCCCGCAACCGGGTGATCGGCCTGCTCGCCCTCGGCGTCCCGGCCGGCGTGCGGTTCCGGCAGGAGATCCTCGAACTCGCCGAGGACCTCTCCCGCCGGGCCGCCCTGGCCCTCGACAACTCCCGCCTCTACTCCGAGCGCACCGCCACCAGCCAGGCCCTGCAGCGCAGCCTGCTCCCGCCGGACCTGCCCGAGATCCCGGGCGTCGAGGTGGACGTCTACTACCAGGCCGCCGGCGAGGGCAACGAGGTCGGCGGCGACTTCTACGACCTGTTCACCATCCGCGAGGGCACCTACGGCTTCGCGATCGGCGACGTCTGCGGCACCGGCCCCGAGGCCGCCTCCGTCACCGGCCTGGCCCGGCACTCACTGCGCCTGCTCGCCCGCGAGGGCCTGGACGCCCCGCAGGTGCTGCGCCGGCTCAACGCGGCCATCCTGGACGAGGGTGCGCGCAGCCGCTTCCTCACCCTGCTCTACGGCGAGTTGACGCCCCGCCCGGACGGCAGCACCGAACTGTCCCTGGTCTGTGCCGGCCACCCGCTGCCGCTGCGGCTGCGCACCGACGGCCAGGTCGACCGGGCCGCCACCCCGCAGCCGCTGCTCGGCGTCATGGAGGACCTCGAACTCACCGCCGAGCACCTGGTGCTGGCGCCCGGCGAGGTCCTGCTCTGCGTCACCGACGGGGTCACCGAACGCCGCGAGGGCCGGCGGATGCTCGGCGACGACGGCCTCGCCGAGGTGCTCACCGGCTGCACCGGACTGACCGCCGGCGCGGTCGCCATGCGGGTGCAGCGCGCGGTCGAGCGCTTCGCCCCCGAGCCGCCGTCCGACGACATGGCGATCCTGACGCTCCGGGTTCCGACCCAGCGCCAGTCCTGAGCGTTCCCCAGCTGACATCGTCACAAATTGTTATCTTCACAAGGGTACAAGCGAGCGGGGCCGGGTAAACCGATCTCGCCGGGGAATCCCCCGGCGGGGACGTGACCAGCGGCTCTCCGCAGGCCCGTCGCTTCTGACCTCACTTCTGACCGCAGCCCCCGCACGCTCACAGCCGTGCGCCCTCGGCGCGGTCGCGCGCATCCACTCATCGGAACGACACCAAGCGTCACTGCGCCCTGCGCGCGCCCAGAGTGAAAGGAGCCTCCGGTGAGCAACGACGCTACCGGGGCAACGAACGCCCGCTCCACCGGAGCCGACGCGGGTAACCTCGGCTACCTCGCCCTCGGCCTGACACTGCTCGCCTACGGTCTGCTCTCCACCGGGATCCTGCACGGCACCGGTGTCGGGGACGCGGCCCACCTCGCCCACCTGCTCGGCGGCGTCACCCTCTTCATCGCGGGCCTCTGGCAGCTCCGCGGCGGCGAGGGCTTCACCGGGACCGCCTTCACCAGCCTCGGCGCCTTCTGGGCGACCTGGTCGGTGGCCGGCGGCGCGAGCAAGAACGCCGCCGGTCTGTTCCTGCTGCTGTGGGCCCTGCTCGCCCTCAGCCTCACCGCCGCCAGCTGGGGCGCGGGCCTGTTCAGCCGCGCCGTCTACGGCCTGTTCACCGTCTCCCTCGTGCTGGACGCCATCGCCGTCCTCGGCGGCTACAGCGGCCTCGGCAAGGCCGCCGGCTGGGTCGCGGCCGTCTCCGGGGCCATCGCCTGGTACTGGGCCACCTCCCGCCTGAGCAACGGCTCCTGGGGGAAGGTCGCCCTGCCGGTCAAGTGACCTGCCGGGGCTCAACCGACCTGCTGGGGCCGCTCCTCGGCACCGGCCCGGGGCCGGGTCTCCGTCTCGACGGGGACCCGGCCCCGTCGCCGTGCCGCCAGCGCCAGGACGGCGTAGGCGAACAGCAGGATGGCGACGGCGACGATGCCGTCCGCCCAGAAGTGGTTGGCCGTCACCACGACCACCGCGACCGTCAGCAGCGGGTGCAGCACCACCACCCAGCGGAACGGGCTCGGCGACACCCGCACCACCGCGACCGCCGCCAGTACGCACCAGGCGACGTGCACCGACGGCATCGCCGACAGCTGGTCCGCCACCACCACCCCGCCGACCGCGCCGCCGTACACCGACTGCCCGTACTCCGCGGCCACGTCCACGAAGCCGCTCTGCGGCAGCATCCGCGGCGGCGCCACCGGGATGAACTGCACCAGCAGACAGACCGCCGTGGTGATCACCACCGTGTTGCGCACCCACGCGTAGCGCTCCCGGTGCCGCACGAAGACCCAGAGCAGCACACCGAGCATGACGGCGAAGTGCATCACCGCGTAGTAGTAGTTCGCCAGCCGCACCAGCACCGGGTACGGCGTGACCGCCGCCTGCCAGGAGGCCTCGTCCGGCAGGCCGATCGCCTGCTCGGTCCGGTGGATCCAGCCCGCCCGGTCCAACGCGTGATCGGCACTCATCACCGACAGGTGCCCGACCAGCTGCCAGAGCGCGAACAGCGCCAGCAGCGTGCCGGCCTCCCGCAGCAGCGCCGACGCCCCCGGTTTCCGGACCCTCGCAGCGGCGTACGCGCCTCCGTAGAGGACGACGGCGGCACCCCCGGCGGTCTGCCAGGTCAGGGTCAGGTTCTGCATTGGCAGAGGGTAACGCAAAAAGACCCCCTCCCGAATGGGAGGGGGTCTTTTTGGAATGATTGTTCGGCGGCGTCCTACTCTCCCACAGGGTCCCCCCTGCAGTACCATCGGCGCTGTGAGGCTTAGCTTCCGGGTTCGGAATGTAACC
>NZ_JBHWIV010000040.1:0-78487 GCF_042731675.1 Kitasatospora sp. NPDC059827
GGGCACGCGTACCGGTATCGCGGGTACCCGCCGGGGGAACTCCCCGGGTTTCTGGGGGCGCCGTTCGCCCGGGGGGGGGGGGGGGGCGGGCGGGGGGCCGGGCCCCCCCCCCCCCGCGCCCCGGTGACCTGGCTGTCCCGGTCTCCTGGCTGCCCCTCTCCTGGCTCTCCCCGGCCCGGGCGGCGGTACGGTCCTGCCGACGTGCGGTCAGAGGTCGGCCGGGCGGGGGAGGGCGCCGCGGGCGCCGAGCGCGGTGACGGCGAAGGCCCCGGCGGCGACGGCGGTGGCGGCCGCGTCGGGCAGGTCGGCCAGCCGGGCGAGACCGGCGGCGAGCGCGCCGCAGAAGACGTCGCCGGCTCCGGTGGTGTCGACCACCCGGACGGTGGGTGCGGGCAGCCGGGTGAGTGCTCCGCCGACGGCGACCAGGGCGCCCTCGCCGCCGAGGGTGACCACCGCCCCTTCGCCCTGCCGGGCCAGCGCACGGGCCGCCGCCTCGGCGTCCGCGGCGCCGGTGAGCTGCCGGGCCTCGACGGCGTTGGCGACCACCAGCGGGCGGCGTCCGGTGGGCCCGGGGTCGGGCAGCGCACCGGCCGGGGCGGTGTTGTGCAGCCAACGGGTGCCGCCGCGCGGGCCCGCGGCGGGCAGGGCCGCGGCGACGGCGCGGACGCACGCCGCGGGGACCTCGTTGCTGGTGAGGACGACGTCGACCGGGAGCAGGTGGAGCCGGGCCAGGGCCGCGCCGACCTCGTCCGGGGTCAGGTGGGCGTTCGCGCCGGGCACGACCACGATGCTGTTCTCCCCGGCGGGGTCGACCAGCACGATCGCCTGGCCGGTGGGCGCGTCGGGGTGGGTGTGGACGGCGCCCGTCTCCACGTTCGCGCCGCGCAGGTCGGCGAGCGCCGCCTCGCCCTCGGCGTCGCGCCCGACCTTGGCCACCAGGTGGGTGGCGGCCCCCATCCGGGCCGCGGCCACCGCCTGGTTGGCGCCCTTGCCGCCGAAGCCCCGGGTGGCGTCGGTGGCCAGGACGGTCTCGCCGGGCGCGGGGAGCACGGGGCAGCGCAGGATCCGGTCGGTGTTGACCGAGCCGATGACGACGACCCGGCCGGCGGGGAGCAGCTTCATCGTTCCTCTGTACGCGGCGGGGTGCGGCCCGCGCAAGCGGTGCGCGTGAAGGCGCCGGGCGGGGCGGGCACAGGGCGGTGAGGGTGCCGGGCGGGGGAGTGGGAGGGCGCAGGGACGGCGCGAGCGGCGTACGGTCGGGGCGCGCACCGGAAGTCGGCCGGTCCGACTTCCGGTGCGAACAGTGTGGCGGCGGGGTGCGGCTTTGATGGCGGCCGGTCCGCATTTATCCGTACCGGGCCCGTGGCCTGGGCACATGCCGCTGTCAAGGGGCGGGCCGGGGCGCGCGGGCGGGCGCGGCGAGCAGTTTTGGGGAGCGGCGTAGCGCGGGTACCACCACGGGTGGCGCTGGTTCGGCCGACGGGGGCGCTGCCCGGTGCGAACGGCATCGGGGCAAGTCGAGGGCAGGGGACGTTGTGATCGTCTGGGTCAATGGCACATTCGGGGCGGGCAAGACGAGCGCCTGCCGCGAGCTGGTGGAACTGCTGCCCGGGAGCGTGCTCTTCGATCCCGAGCTGGTCGGCTTCGGACTGCGCCGGATGCTTCCGGCCGACCGGCTGGCCACGGTGTCCGACTTCCAGGACCTCGCGGCCTGGCGTCGGCTGGTGCCCGAGACGGCAGCCGCGCTGCTCGGCGAGGTGGGCGGGCCGCTGGTGGTGCCGATGACCCTGCTCAGAGAGGACTACCGGGACGAGATCTTCGGTGATCTCGCCGCGCACGGGATCACGGTGCACCACTTCGTCCTGGATCCAGAAGAAACGATCCTGCGAAACCGCATAGCCCAGCGCGAGGAATGCCCGGGCGACCCGGAGCGCAGCGAGCGGGTCCGCACCTGGTGCCTGGAGCACCTGCCGCACTACCGGGCGGCCCGCCGCTGGCTGGTCGGCGACGCCCGGATGATCGACAGCGGCGCGCTCACCCCGCGCGAGACCGCGCACCGGATCGCCGAACTCGTCCGGGTCGGCGCCGCGCGCTGCCCGATCGTCCAGGCCCCCGAGCCGACCGGCGACACCGTGGCCTCGGCCGTGCTGTTCTTCGACGAGCAGGACCGGGTGCTGCTCGTCGACCCGGTCTACAAGCCCGACTGGGACTTCCCCGGCGGCGTGGTCGAACGCGGCGAGGCCCCCACCGACGCCGCCCTGCGCGAGACCGCCGAGGAGCTCGGCCTGCGGCTGGACCCCTCGGTGCTGCGGCTGCTCGCCGTCGACTGGGAACCGCGCACCGGACCGCGCCGCGGCGGCCTGCGGCTGATGTACGACGGCGGCCTGCTGGACGACGCGGGCCGGCAGAACCTGCTGCTGCAACAGGAGGAGCTGCGCGGCTGCCGGTTCGTCACCCTGGACGAGTCGGCCGAGCTGCTGCCGCCGAGCCGCTACCGGCGCCTGGCCGCCGCGCTGGACGCCCGGCGCAGCGGGGAGCTGCGCTACCTGGAGGCGGGGTGCCGGGTGGCGCTCGGCCGCCTGGCCAGCACGGCGGACGCCGCATAGGACCGGGGGAGGGCGGGCCCGGGTGCCGGTCGGCGGCGCGGCCCCGGTTGGTGGCGGGGCCGGTGCGGGGGTCAGGATGGGGGCATGCCGTTCACCTTGAGCCATCCCGCCGCCGTCCTGCCCCTGCTGCGTC
Organism: Kitasatospora sp. NPDC059827; assembly: GCF_042731675.1. NCBI lineage: Bacteria > Bacillati > Actinomycetota > Actinomycetes > Kitasatosporales > Streptomycetaceae > Kitasatospora > Kitasatospora sp. NPDC059827. Next base: position 2,740 of record NZ_JBHWIV010000040.1, read on the forward strand.
ACGCCGGGGAGCGCGGGCCGCTGGTGGCCTCGGCGCTGGTGGCCGGGTCGATGGCGCCCGACGTGCCGTTCTTCGCCGAGTCGCTGCTGCCCGGGGTGTACGGGCACGGCGGGCTGACCCACGCCTGGTGGGCGGTGCCGACGCTGGACGTGGCGATCGCCGGCGTGCTGGTGGCGGGGTGGCACGGGCTGCTGCGGGCGCCGCTGGTGGGCCTGCTGCCCGAACGGTGGGCGGGCGGCGCCGAGGCGTTGACGGTCCGCCGGGCCGCGGCGGCCGGTGCGGGCGGTACCGGCGGCTGCGGCGGTGCCGGGGGCCTGGGCGCGGACGCGGCCTGGTTCGTGGTCTCGGCGGCGGTCGGCGCGGCCACCCACGTCGGCTGGGACGCGTTCACCCACGGCGGCCGGCTGGGCGTGCGGCTGCTGCCCGTACTGGACCGGACGGTGGCCGGGGTCCCGGTCTACGAGGTGCTGCAGTACGGGAGTTCGGCGCTCGCGCTGGCCGCGCTGGGCGGCTGGGCGGCGCGCGCGGTGCGGGCCGTCGAACCGGTGCGCCCGGCCGTGCGGCTCGCGCCGCGGACCCGGCGGACGGCCACCGCGGTGCTGGCCGCGGCGACCGTGGCCGGGGTGCTGCACCGGATCGGCCCGCTGCGCCGCAACCTCGTCCCGGAGGTGTGCTTCGGGGCCGGGGCCGGGCTCGCGGTGGGTGCGGTCGGCTACGCGGCGGTGGTCGCGGCCGCCCGCCGCTGGCGTGGCGGGCGGCCCGGGACCGGTGCGAACTCCCGTCAGACGGTGCGCAGTTCCGCGTAGCGGCGGAGGAAGAGGGCCTCGGTGAGGGCCATCCGCTCCAGCTCCTGCGGGTCGACGCTCTCGTTGACGGCGTGGATCTGGGTGGTCGGGTCCTCGACGCCGACCAGCACGATCTCGGCCTGCGGGTAGAGCGAGCGCAGGGTGTTGCAGAGCGGGATCGAGCCGCCCTCGCCGGCCGCGACCATCGCGGTGCCGAAGGCCTCGGCCATCGCCTCGCCCATCGCCTCGTAGGCCGGGCCGGTGGTGTCGGCGCGGAACGGCGCGCCGTTGCCGTGGCGCTGGAGGGTCAGCCGGGCGCCGAGCGGGACCTGCGCCTCCAGGTGGGCCACCAGGGCGTCCTGGGCGGCCCCGGTGTCCGTGCCCGGCGGGACGCGCAGGGAGATCAGCGCCTTGGCGGCGGCCTGCACCGAGGAGGTGGCGCCGATCACCGGCGGGGCGTCGATGCCCAGGACGGTGACGGACGGGCGGGCCCACAGGCGGTCGGAGATGCTGCCGGTGCCGGTCAGGGCGACGCCGTCGAGCACCTTGGCGTCGGCGCGGAACTGCTCCTCCGGGTACTGCACGCCCTCCCAGGTCTGGTCGGCGGCCAGCCCGGCGACCGCGACGTCGCCGTTCTCGTCGTGCAGCGAGGCGAGCACCTTGATCAGCGACTGCAGCGCGTCGGGGGCGGCGCCGCCGAAGGCACCGGAGTGCAGGTTGCCGGCCAGGGTGGTGACCGAGGCCTCGACCACCGTCATGCCGCGCAGCGAGGCGGTCACGGTCGGCAGGCCGGCGGCGAAGTTGCCGGTGTCGCCGATCACGATGGCGTCGGCGGTCAGCAGCTCGGGGTGGGCCTCGGCGTAGCGCTCCAGGCCGCCGGTGCCCTGCTCCTCCGAGCCCTCCACGATGATCTTCAGACCGACCGGGTAGTCGTCGCCGTACACCTGGCGCAGCGCCCGCAGGGCGGTCAGGTGCATCAGGATGTTGCCCTTGCAGTCGGCGGCGCCGCGCCCGTACCAGCGGCCGTCGCGCTCGGTCAGCTCGAAGGCCGGGCTGTCCCAGCCGCTCTCGTCGAGCGGGGGCTGCACGTCGTAGTGCGAGTAGAGCAGGACGGTCGGGGCGCCCTCGGGGCCGGGCAGCTCGCCGTAGACGGACTGGGTGCCGTCCGGGGTGTCCAGCAGCCGGATGCCGGTCAGGCCCTCGGCGGCGAAGGCCTCGGCGACCCAGTGCGCGGCCTTCTGGCACTCCTCGACCGGGAACTGGCGCGGGTCGGCGACCGACTGGAAGGCGACCAGCTCGGCGAGGTCGGTGCGGGCACGGTCCATCAGGGACCGGACGGCGTCGGCCAGGGGCTGTGACATCGGGGCTCCGAAGGGGACGGGTCCGCCCGGGGGGTGGTGCGGGCGGAGGGGGTCGGTTGGGGTACCGCCGATCATAGGCGGAGCCGTCCGGGGGGCTTCGGGGAGCTTCCCCGCCGGGGGGTGGTGCGGCGTCCGGAAGGCCGGGCGGACGCATAGGATTGGTCGACGTGACTGACTCCGGAAGCCCTGATTCCCGTAGCCCGATCGACAGCCCGATCGACAGCCCGCCGGACGGCTCGTCGGACGAGGCGCTCGGCGTTCCGCTCGACGAGGCGCTCGACGAGGCGCCGCAGCCGCCCGACGGCGTCTGGGACGTCGTGGTGGTCGGCGCCGGACCGGCCGGGGCCTCGGCGGCGCACGCCGCCGCCGCGCAGGGCCGCCGGGTGCTGCTGCTCGACAAGGCCGAGCACCCCCGCTACAAGACCTGCGGTGGCGGCATCATCGGCCCGTCCCGGGACAGCCTGCCGCCGAACTTCGAACTGCCGCTGCAGGACCGGGTGTCGGCCGTCACCTTCGCCTACGACGGGCAGTACACCCGGACCCGGCGGTCCAAGCGGATGCTGTTCGGGCTGGTCAACCGGGACGAGTTCGACCTGCGGCTGGTCCAGTCCGCCAAGCAGGCCGGGGCGGTGCTGGTCACCGGAGTGACCGTCACCGGGGTCGAGCAGCGCGGCGGCGAGCACCGCACGGCCGTGGTCACGGCCGCCGACGGGCGCACCTTCGAGGCCCGGGCGGTGGTCGGCGCGGACGGCAGCGCCAGCCGGATCGCCCGGCACGTGGGCGTCACCTTCGACCAGATCGACCTCGGCCTGGAGGCCGAGATCCCCGTCCCGCCGCAGGTGGCCGCCGACTGGTCGGGCCGGATCCACCTCGACTGGGGCCCGCTGCCCGGCAGTTACGGCTGGGTGTTCCCGAAGACCGAGACCAGCAGCCTGACCGTGGGCGTCATCTCGGCGCGCGGCGACGGCGAGCGGACCAAGCAGTACCTCGCCGACTACATCCGGCGCCTGGGCCTGTCCGGCTTCCCCCCGCGGATCGAGTCCGGGCACCTGACCCGCTGCCGGGCCGAGGACTCGCCGCTCTCCCGCGGCCGGGTCCTGGTGGCCGGGGACGCGGCCGGACTGCTGGAGCCCTGGACCCGCGAGGGCATCTCGTACGCGCTGCGCTCCGGCCGGCTGGCCGGGGAGTGGGCGGTGCGGATCGCGGAGGCGGGCGACGCGGGCACGGTGCGGCGCGAGGCGCTGAACTACGCGTTCGCGATCAAGGCCGGGCTGGGGGTGGAGATGCGCGCGGGCAAGCAGCTGCTGAGCGCCTTCGAGCGGCGGCCGTACCTGTTCCATACGGCGGTCACCACGGTGCCGGCGGCGTGGCGGGCGTTCGCCCGGACCACCCAGGGGCACACCACCTTCGCGCAGCTGCTGCGGCAGAACCGGGCGGCGCGCAAGTTGATGGCGATGGCCGCCCGGTAGCGGGATCCGGTCCGTGCGGTGGCGGTTGCTCGGGCCCGATCACCTGAGCCCGGCTATTTGAGCCCGGTGTCGAGGGCGGACATCAGGGTGCCCGACGGGGTGTCGCCGGACATCTCCCAGATCATGCCGCCGAGCAGGTTCTTCGATTTGAGGTAGGCCGTCTTCTGGGCGATCGACCAGGCGTCGTCGAAGCTCCACCACTGGCCGTTCGCGCCCGTGTAGCCGTACGTGGCCACGGACTTGGGATCGTGGTAGACGGTGAGGCCCGGCACGCCGGTGACCAGGTTCTGGTACCCGCGGGTGCCGGCCTCCTCGGCGAACTGGCCGGGCGCCGCGCCGTTCGCGGACTGCCAGACGCCGTGGGCGCCGCCGTCCGCCACGCCCTGCCAGCCGCGCCCGTAGAACGGGAAGCCGATGGTCAGTTTGCGCGGGTTGACCCCGGCGGCGAGGTAGGTCTGGACGGCGCCGTCCACGCTGAAGTGGAAGGCGTAGGGGTCGTTCGGGTCGGGGTAGAGGTTGGAGGCCTGGCCGGTGCGGTTGGGCTCCCAGGAGTTGTCGCTGCCGGAGCCGTGGAAGTCGTAGCCCTGGACGTTGGCGATGTCGAGCGAGGTGAAGACCTTGCCGAGGTCCCAGCCGGCCGCGACCTTGGCCGGGTCGGCCGGGGTGAAGGCGGTGAGCAGCTTGTGCGGGCCGCCCAGCGCGTCGAGCTGCTTGCGGAACTCGGCGGCCAGCAGGGTCAGGTCGGCCTTGTCGTTCGCGCTCCAGTGGTTGCCCGGGTGGCCGTCGCCGGAGCCGGGCCACTCCCAGTCGAGGTCGATGCCGTCGAAGATCCCGGCGGCCACGCCGTCACCGCCGGCGCCGTTGTAGGCGGGCAGGTTGCCCTTGATCCAGGTGTCCACGCAGGACTTGACGAACTTCTGCCGGGACGCGTCGGTGGCGGCGACGTCGGAGAAGTACTTGGAGTACGTCCAGCCGCCGAGCGAGACGACCACCTTGAGGTTCGGGTACTTGGCCTTGAGCTTCTTCAACTGGTTGAAGTTGCCCCGGAGTTTGCCCCAGCCGTCGTCGGCCACGCCGTCCACCGACTGGTCGGCGCTCATCGGGCGGGCGTAGTCGGCGTCGGCGTCACCGGCGCCGGTGCCCTGGTCCGGGTCCTCGGGGTTGGCGGTGGTGCCCTTGGTGACGCCCGCGAGGCAGGTCAGGTTGACCGGATCGATGTTCTCGAAGGCGTAGTTGACGATGTCGAGCTTGGCCGCGCTGCCCGAGGTGTCGAGGTTCTTGACGAAGTACTGGCGGCCGTAGATGCCCCACTGGACGAAGTAGCCGACCCGGGCGTACTTGCCGGCGCCGACGATGTCCGCGGTGGTCACGGCGAGCGGCGCGGAGGCGGGTGAGGCGTTGTCGGCGGGGTCGCGGGCCTTCACCGTGAAGGTGTAGGCGGTGGACGGCGAGAGGCTGCCGACGGACGCGGTCAGCGTGCCGCTGTCGACCGTCGTCACCAGGGTGGCGCCCTGGTAGACGTCGTACGCGGCGACCCGGACGTTGTCGGTGGCGGCGTTCCAGGCGAGCGTCACGTCCGAGGAACCGACCGACGTGGCACGGAGGTTGGTGGGCGCGGTCGGCGGGACGGTGTCCGTGGACGGGTCGAAGGTGGCGGCGGTCACGGGCGCGCTGAGCGGGCCGGTGTTGCCGCGGCTGTCCTTGGCCCGGACGGTCAGGGTGTACGAGGTGGCCGGGGTGAGCCCGGTGACCAGGGCGTTGGCGGTCGGGCCGGAGGCGAGCACGGTGGCGCCGTTGAGCACGTCGTAGGAGGCGACCGGGAAGTCGCCGCCGGTGGCGGCCGGCCAGCTCAGGGCGAGGGTGTGCGCGGTCGACCCGGTGACGGTGGGGGTGCCCGGCGCGGAGGGCGGGACGTCGGCGGAGCCGTCGCACTTGTCGCCGTTGATGCGGCAGTTGAGCGGGGTGGAGACCGGGCCGGTGCCGACGAACCAGAAGCTGTACGGCTCGGTGGTGCTGTGGGCGTTGACGGTCGCGTTGTAGTACGCGGCGGTGGCGGTGACGTGCCGGCCGTTGACGGTCGCGGTGCCGTTGCTGGTGTTGCCCATCGTGACGCCGGTGGGCAGGTCGAAGTCCAGGGTCCAGCCGGTGACGGCGGTGGCGTTGTCGTTGTGGACGATGTACGTGCCCTGCCACCAGGAGCCGTTGTCGGCGGTGGTGAAGGTGGCGGTGAGCTTGCCCGCCGCGATCGCGGGGGCGGCGAGCGCGGTCAGGACGGCGAGTGGGAGGAGCAGGACGGACAGCAGTGCCAGCAGTCTGCTGCGCATGCGGGGGCGTCCCGCCCGGGATCGAGCGGACATGGTTCTCCCTGTGGCTGTGGGGGTTGGACAGGGTGACGTAGAACCGGGGTGATCCGTGGGCGATCGGTGCCCGCGCCGTGGGGGGCGGGGCATGGGCACTGTAGGAGGACTGGACCAATGCGTCAACAGGTCTGTACCACTGGGGAGTTGAGTGGTCGCCGGGTCGCCGGGTGGCCGGGCGGCTGGGAGGCGGGCCGGCGGGGCGCTCACCGGCCGCCGGAGAGCTCGTCCCCGAGCGCGCTGCGCCGGTAGAGCACCGAACGGCCGTGCCGGGCCCGGCTGACCAGGCCGGTGGCGGCCAGGACGGACAGGTGCTGGCTGACCGCCCCCGGGGTGACGCCCAGGCGGTAGGCGAGCTCGGTGGTGGAGGCCGGCTCGGCGAGCAGGCCGAGCAGCCGGGCCTTCGGCGCGCCGACCAGGGCCTCCAGCGCGCGCGGCGGCACCGGCGGGCCCTGGCCGGCCATGGCGGCCTGGCCGCGCGCCGGGTAGCAGATCTGCGGGGCGCGAGTGCTGTCGATCATGGTGATCGCGCCCCGGACGAAGAAGGTCGGGCTGAGCACCAGCCCGCGCCCGTCCACGGCGGTCTCCACGTCCCCGTCCGTCCAGTGCCGGTTGATCGACAGCGCGCCGTCCGCCCACTCCAGGCGGTAGTCGAGGTCGGTGAACAGCGCCGCCGCGCCGTGCTGGGCCAGCACCCGGGCCCGGTACACCAGGTCGGCCTCCAGGACCGCGCGGGCCTGCGGCCACCAGGCGGGTGCGAGGCACGCCTCCCAGTACTCCTCCAGGGAGTCGCAGATCCGGTTCAACAGCCGGGCCGGATCCGCCAGTCCGGCGTCGAGCAGGGCGGGCAGCGGCTGCCCGTGCGGCAGGAAGGTCGGCTCCAGTTCGCCGCGCAGCTGCTCCGGCGGGAGGGCGCGGACGGCGGCGAGCTGGGTGCGGAACTCCGGTGCGGGGGAGGACGGTCGGGGGGTCAGGAAGTCGGGGACCCAGCGGTTCTCGGCGACCAGGGAGAGCAGCAGCCGGGAGTCCAGGCGCGCGAACGAGGGGCCGAGCCGATCGAAGGCCGGGCTCTGGAGCCGGTACCGGCCCGGGTGGGTCCACATCCGCAGGCTGAGCACGGCCTCCAGGATCGGCGAGTAGGCGAACCAGGTGCTGGCGAGGTCGGCCAGGCGGAGGGTGAAACGGTGCACCGGGGGCCTCCCGTCGGCTGCCGGTCGTCGAGCCTTTAGCCAGAGCCTAAAGGAGTGTCGGGTACGGCCCGCCCGACGGTGGAATCCTCGGCATGACCACCACACCGGCGGAGTCCTCCGCACCCCCCTTCGGCGTGCCCGCGCACCAGCCGAACGGCCGCCTGCCCGAGGCCCTCCGGCGCCGCCTCCACCCCGATCCGACGGTCCGTCGACTGGCCGGGATCACCCTGGTCAACACGGTGGGCAACGGCCTCTCGCTGGCCGTCGCGGTGCTGTTCTTCACCCGGGTGCTCGGACTGAGCGCGGCCCAGCTGGGGTTCGGGATGACGGCCGCCGGTCTGTGCGGGGTCGCCGCCAGCGTGCCGGCCGGCCGGGCCGCCGACCGCTGGGGCGCCCGGCGGGTCCTGGTGGTGCTGGTCTCGATCGAGGCCGTGGGCACGGCCGGGTACGCCCTGGTGCACGGCTACGCCGCGTTCGTGGCCCTGGCCTGCGCCGTCTCCGCGGTGGACCGCGGCGCGGCCGCGGTGCGGAACGCGCTGTACGCCCAGGTGCTGCCCGCCGACCGCCGGGTGGCCGGCCGGGCGTACCTGCGGGTGGTGACCAACATCGGCATCTGCCTGGGGACCGGCCTCGGCGCGATCGCGCTCCAGCTCGACACCCGGCCGGTCTACCTGGCGGCGATCCTGGCCGACGCCGTCTCGTACGTGGCCGTCGCGCTGCTGATGTACCGGCTGCCGGCGGAGGCGGGCGCGGGGCCGGGCGCCTCCGCGCCTGCCTCGGCCTCGGTTTCGGGCGGGCAGGGTGTCGGGCAGGGCGTCGGGCAGGGTCGGCGGCGCAACCCGGCGCTGCGCGACGGTCCGTTCCTGGCGGTGACCGCGCTGTGCTCCGTCCTCGGTCTGCAGTTCGCCGTCCTGGAGGTCGGCGTCCCGCTGTGGATCGTCCAGCAGACCGACGCGCCGCGGATCACCGTCGCCGGCGCCTTCATCGTCAACACCCTGATGGTGATCACCCTCCAGGTACGGGCCACCCGGGGCACCGAGGAGCGGACGGCCGCCGCCCGGGCCTGCCGGCGCGCCGGACTGGTGCTGGCCGCCTCCTGCCTGGTCATCGCCATGGCGCACGGCCTGCCCGGGATCCTCGCCGCCGCCGTGGCGCTGGTCGGGATCGGGTTGCAGTCGCTCGCCGAGGTGATGGGACAGGCGGGCGGCTGGGCGCTGAGCTACGACCTCGCGGGCGAGCACGAACACGGCGCCTACCAGGGGGTGTTCAACGCGGGCTCGGCGGCCGCGATGATGGCCGGACCGGCGGTGGTCAGCACCGCGGTGATCGGGTACGGGGTGGCCGGTTGGGCGGTGCTGGGCGTGGTGCTGCTGGCGGCGGGCCTGGCGATGGGGCCCGCCGTCCGGTGGGCCGGACGGCGGGAGGCGCGGCTGCGGGCGGCCTGAGGGGGCCGGTGCGAGGAGCGCTGGTGCGAGGGGGCGTACGGGCGTTACTCCGGGACGACCGCCGTCGCCTCGATCTCGATCAGCACGTCGGGCCGGAACAGCGCCGCGACCTGCATCGCGGAGGCCGCCGGGAGCGGCAGGTCGCCCAGGTACTCGTTCCGGGCGTCCCGGATCGCCGCGAGGTGGGCGATGTCGGTCATGAAGAAGGTGAACTTGACGACGTCCGAGAAGTCGGCGCCCGCGGCGGCCAGGCAGCGGCGCAGGTTCTCGAAGATCTGACGCGCCTGGGCCTTCGGGTCACCCGCGCCGACCAGGTCCCCGTGCTCGTCGAAGGCGACCTGCCCGGAGACCTGGACCAGTCGGCCGGTGCCGGTGACGACGTGGGTGTAGCCCTTCGCGGGGAAGACGCCCGGCGGCTGGGTGATGTGGGTGAGGTGCGTGGTGGTCATGGTGCCCGATCGTGCGTCACCGCACGCCGGGACCGCAAGCGGCCGCCCCCGATCAACCCGCCGGTCAGTGCACCACTTCGGGCAGCTCGCGCAGGAACGCCCGGTCGGTGGAGAGCAGTTGGGCAGCAGGGCCGGAGGAGCGCAGCACCACGTCCAGGACCTCGCCCGGGTCGGCGGCGTAACCCCCGCTGGCCCAGGCGGCGTTGGCCTCGACCACCGCCCAGCCCCGGTCCGTCCGTCCGACGTCCACCACCACCGCGCTCGGCAGCGGGGCGTGCGAGGCCGAGGCGGCCAGCACGTCGCGGGCGAAGGCCAGCACCTCGGGGCCGTCCGCCCCGAGCGGTGCGACGGCCAGGTCACCGTCCCGCGCGTAGCGCGAGCCCGTCCGCACCGCGCCGTCCAGGACGAACAGCCGGTACTCCGTGCGGAACCGCACGACCTCGCTCACCAGCACCGGGGTGTCCCCGTCCAGCAGCCCGGGCCCGGGCAGCGCGCCGCCGTCGGGGTAGACCCGGGCGGCGAACAGCTTGTCCGCGGGCGGCTTCACGAAGGCCGGGCCGCCCAGCGCACGGGCCTCGGCCAGCGTGGTCGCGCAGACCCGGCGGCCGGTCAGCGCGAGCGGCAGTCGGGCGAGCCAGTCCTCGGCGGGCTCCAGCAGGGCGAGGCCGAGCTCCCGGCCGACCGCGTCAGCGAACAGCGGCCCGCCGTACACGTGCACCGCGGCGCCGAGCAGTTCGCGCGGCGCCCGCCAGGAGACGGCGGTGCACGCGCGCAGGCCGCGCAGCCCGGCGGCGGTGCGCAGCTGGAGGCCGGTCTCGTTGATGCGCGGGGCGAGCAGCAGGACCGGGGGGTCGGTGGTCATGGGCCCATGCTGACGGGCGGACCGGGGCTGCCACCAGCGGTTTTCGACCCGGCGGCCGGAGGGTGACGGTCGGCTCGGGCCGAGGGGCGCCGGTCGGCTCTGGCCGAGGGGCGGGTGGGCGTGCCAGAGTCGTGCGGGCGCGGTCCGGGCACCCCGGGCCGCGCCCGCAGTCCGACCCACCCTCAGCCGGAAGGCAGGCCCACGCCGATGACCAGCGCAGAGCCCCTCGTCCGCGTCAGCACCGCGGACGCCGTCACCACGCTCACCCTCGACTCGCCGCACAACCGCAACGCGCTCTCCTCGCGCCTGATGTCCGAGCTGCACGCCGGACTGGCGGTGGCCGCGGCGAACCGGGACGTCCGCGCGGTGGTGCTCACCCACACCGGCAAGGTGTTCTGCGCGGGCGCGGACCTCTCCGAGGCGACCGGCGCGGACCCGACGGTGGGTCCGCGCGGCCTGGTCGAGCTGCAGAAGGCGATCGTGGACTGCACCAAGCCGGTCATCGCCGTGGTCGACGGGCACGCCCGGGCGGGCGGCCTCGGCCTGATCGGCGCGGCGGACCTCGCCGTCGCCGGACCGGCCGCGACCTTCGCCTTCACCGAGGTCCGGCTCGGCCTGGCGCCCGCCGTCATCTCGCTGCCGCTGCGCCCCAAGCTGGAGCCGCGCGCCGCCTCCCGCTACTACCTGACCGGCGAGGTCTTCGACGCCGCCGAGGCGGCCCGGATCGGTCTGATCACCCAGGCGGCCGAGTCCAGCGAGTCCACCGGGGTGCTGGTGAAGGGTCTGCTGGACGCGCTGCGCCAGGGCTCGCCGCAGGGGCTGGCGGAGTCCAAGCGGCTGGCCAACGCCGAGGTGGCGCGCTCCTTCGCGCGGGACGCGGACGAGCTGGTGCAGCTGTCGGCGCGGCTGTTCGGGTCGGCGGAGGCGCAGGAGGGGATGCGGTCGTTCCTGGAGAAGCGGCCGGCGGCCTGGGTGCGCTGAGCTCCCTGGCTGGGCCGGGCCTGGCCTGGGCGGATCGAGCCGGGCCGGGCCTGGCCTGATCGCGGCCCGGCCCGGCCCGACCGGGGTCAGATCGCCGCGGCGGTCCGCCAGTGGTCGAACAGGTCCTGGTCGCCGCTGAGCTCGACCCGCCCGGCCCGCTCGACGGTCAGCCGGTTCCAGAGCAGCGGGTAGAGCTCGGCCGCCGGACCGCTGACCGTCAGGTCGGCGGGCTCGGGGCGCTCCTCCGTGGTGACGGCGAGCGGCTCCGGGGAGAGCGTCAGGTGCCAGGAGCCCGCCCCGTCGGTCGGCCGGATCCGGATGGTGCGCAGGTCCTCGCTGTGCACCGTCGGCCGACCGCGGAGCAGGAAGCCGCGCAGCAGTTCGTCGATGCCGTCCAGGGCGAGCGCGCCGTCGACGCCCGGGCCCGGCGAGCCGGCCGCCGCGTCGGCGTCGAAGCGGTGGACGGCGGTCTCGTGCGCCTGGCGCCGGGCCCAGAAGGCCAGCGGGCTGGGCGCGGGCAGGAAGGTCCAGCACTCGACGTCGGCGGGGGCCTCGGACAGCACGGTCAGCAGGGCGGCGTGGCCCTCGCGGTACCAGTCGAGCAGTGCGGCGTCGGAAGGGATCGGGCCGACCACGGCCTGCCGGTCCGCGTCGTCCGGCGGGGCGCTCAGGCCCTTCGCAGGGAAGGCGGCAGCCCAGCGGTGGACCTGGCCGATGTGGCGCAGCAGGTCGCTCAACCGCCAGTCCGGGCAGGTCGGGACGGGGGCGGTGAGGTCGGTGCGGGCGGCGGCGTCGGCCAGCAGCGCGCCCTCGCGGCGAACTGCTTCGATGTGCTCGGAGATCTCCATGGGACGGAGTCTTCCACTGCCGACGGACATCGGTGGCGGATTTCGGACGGCCGCGGGGGACGGTCCGGGAGTGGCCCGGGGGCGGGTCCGAAGGCGAGTCCGGGGGTGGTGCGGAAGGGGGGCGGTGGGGCCGGTGTGATGTCGGCCTCCCGGTCACCGGACGGACGCTACGGGCCGGTAACGTGAGCGCATGCCGATAACCCGTTCCCTCCTCTCCGCCGTCCGGGACGGCGGCCGCCGGGCCGCCGGGCGCCTCGTCCACCGGGGCTGGCGCTGGGTGCAGCGGACCGGCGCGGTCAGCAACCGGAACCCCGGTCCGTACCGGTTCGGCGAGCTGGGCGACGGCACCACCCTCGCCTTCCCGCTCGGGGCGGTGTTCAACGAACGGTGGATCACCATCGGGCCGTTCTCGATCATCGGCGAGCGGGTCACCATCAGCGCGGGCTTCCTGCCCGGGCTCGACCTCGGGCCGGAGCCGATCGTACGGATCGGCGGCGGCTGCGTGATCGGGCGGGACAGCCACATCGTCGGCCACCAGTCGATCGTGATCGGCGACGACGTCTGGACCGGCCCCGGGGTGTACGTCAGCGACCAGGCGCACGAGTACCGGGACACCGAGCTGCCGATCGGCAAGCAGTGGCCGCGCAACGAGCCGGTGGAGATCGGCACCGGCAGCTGGATCGGCACCGGCGCGGTGATCATGCCGGGGGCGCGGATCGGCCGCAACGTGGTGGTCGCGGCCGGTGCGGTGGTGCGCGGCGAGGTGCCCGACCACAGCGTGGTCGCCGGGGCCCCGGCCAAGGTGGTCCGGCGCTGGACCGAGGAGGAGGGGTGGCAGCCGCCGCTGCGGCACGAACCGCCCCGGCCACTGCCGGACGGGGTGACGGCGGAGCAGCTGCGGGCCCTGGTGGGGTGGGACCTGCGGCTGCCGGGGGAGCAGGACTGAGGGCGTTCTGTCGACCCCGAGTTGCTGACCCCGGGGTGTTGGCCCGGGGGTGTTGGCCCGGGGGTGTTGAGTTCGGGACGGCACCCGCGCCGCGGTCGGCGCGGGTGCCGTCGTTTCACGACCAGTGGGCCGGGGCCGACCGCTCGGCCGTACGGGCCGCGATCGCGGCGGTGATCCGTAGGACGTCGGCCGGGCGCGCCGGATCCAGCCCGGTGAGCACGGCGATCCGGCGCAGCCGGTAGTCGACCGTGTTGGGGTGCAGGTGCAGGGCGCTCGCGGTCTGTCGGCGGTTGAGGCCGCCGGCCAGGTGGATGCGCAGGGTGGTGAGCAACTCCCCGCCGTCGGCGAGGGGTTCGAGCAGGGCGGCGAGCCGGGCGCGGGCCTGGCTGGGCCGGGTGAGCTGGTACTCCAGCAGCACGTCGTCCAGCCGGTGCAGCCCGGGCGGTCGGCCGAACGCCCGGGCGACGTCCAGGACTTCATAGGCGAGGGCGGCGGCGCCGGGCACCTCCGCCGGCACCGCGGCGGCTGCTCCGGCCAGCACGGGCACCCCGGCGGCTCGGGCCGAGGCGGCGAGGGTGGCGCCGAGCCGGGGCCAGTCGGCCCCGTCCTCGGAGCCGTCGGCGGGCCCGTTGTCGGAGCCGTCGGCGGGTCCGTCGGCCCGGTTCGGCGGGGCCGGCAGCGGGAGGAGCAGCAGTCCGCCCGAGGGGGTGAGTGTGGAGAGCGCCGACTGCCGTGTGCGGTGGTCGAGTTCGGCGACGAAGCGGCGCAGCTTGCGGCGGGCGGCGATGGCCGGGTCGATGCCGGGGGAGTGTTCGTCCGGGTGGTCGGCGAGGGACAGGCAGAGCACGGCGTAGCCGGCCGGCAGTTCGGTGCCGGCCCGGGCGGCCACCTCCTCGGCGGGGGTGCCGGCGAGCAGTGCGGTCAGGAGGGACTGCCGGGCGGTGGAGCTCCGGTCGCCGGCCGACTGCTGCCCGTCCAGGTAGCCGGCGCCGGCGGCGGTGGTGGCCCGGCGGAGCTGGTCGAGCAGCAGACGGTTGAGCAGCACCAGGTCGGCGGCGTCCCCGGCGTGGGCGTCCCGGGTGAGGAACTCCCAGCAGACCTCCAGTCCGAGGTGGTGGGCGAGCAGGACGGCGTCCAGCGGCAGGCCCTCCTCGGCGCGGCGCGCTGCGGCCTCCCGTACGGCGGTGAACTCCTCGGCGGGGGCGGGGAGTCCGGTGCGGACGGCGTGGGCCAGGCCGCGGATGCGGCGCTCGGTGTCCCGGGTGAGTTCGCCGGTGAGCTGCTCGCGCGGGAGGCGGTGGTAGACCGGCACCCGTTCCAGCAGGGCGGCGACCACGACGGCGGCCAACTCGCGGGCGCCGCCGAGGAGTCTCTGGTCGGCCGGGAGCCCGCCGATCACCGGGATGCGCCACGGCGAGGGGTGGTCGGCGGCGCCGGTGGCCGGGTCGGCGGCGCCGGTGGCCGGGTTGGTGGCCGGGCCGGCGGAGGCGTCGGCGGGCCGGTGCGCGGGGAGTTCGGCGGAGCGGCTGGTGGGGCTGCAGTGGGGCGCGTTGTGACCGGTCACAGAGAACACCGTCCAGGTCTGGGGGACGCCCAAGGGCCGGGCCGGAGGGGTGACCGCATCATTGAGCCACTCGGGTTACCTGTTGGTAACAAACTTCCGCTGTGGAGGCAACAGTTGAGAACCCCACTTCTCCGCTTCTCCGCAACTCCGCTGCGCCGTCGGTTCGGCGGAGCCTTCGGTGCGGCCGTCCTGGCGGGCGCGCTGCTGGTCGCCGCCGCGGCCCCCGCCGCGGCCGCCCCGGCCGTCGCCACCCCGGCCGCTGCCGCGGCTGCTGCTGCGGCCGCGCTCCCGCCCGACGGTGACTCGGTGGCCTCGCCGCCCGGCGCCAACGACTGGAGCTGCCGGCCGTCCGCCGCCCACCCCGACCCGGTGGTGCTGGTGCACGGCACCTTCGCCAACCGCTACGAGAACTGGCTGGCGCTCTCCCCGCTGCTCAAGGGCCTCGGGTACTGCGTCTTCGCCCTCGACTACGGCACCGTTCCGGGCGTCACCTCCACCGGCAGCGGTCTGCTGCTGCCGATCGGCGGCCTCGGTCCGGTGCCCGCCTCGGCGGCCCAACTCGCCCACTTCGTCGACCTGGTGAGGTCCGCGACCGGTGCGGCCAAGGTCGACATCGTCGGCCACTCCCAGGGCGGCATGCTGCCGAACTACTACCTCAAGTTCCTCGGCGGAGCCTCCAAGGTGGACAGGCTGATCGGCCTGGCACCGTCCAACCACGGCACGACCCTCGACGGGATCACCAAGCTGGCGCCGTACTTCCCCGGCGTCGCCGACCTGATCTACACCGTCTGCCAGGCCTGCCGCGACCAGGCGGTGGGCTCCGCCTTCAACGCCACCATGGCCTCCCGGCCGGACACCGTGCCGGGCGTGCACTACACGGTGATCTCGACCGTGTACGACGAGGTCGTCACCCCGTGGCGGACCCAGTTCCTGAACGGGCCGGACGTGGACAACCAGGTGCTCCAGGACCACTGCCCCGTCACGCTCGCCGAGCACGTCGCCATCGCGTTCTCGCCGACGGCGCTGCACCTGGTGACCAACGCGCTGGACCCGGCGCACGCCACGCCGGTCTTCTGCGGCTGACGCGGCCGGTGCCGCCGCTGCCCGTGCCCCCGGTTCCGGCGGGGGTACGGGCAGCGGGCTGCTCGGTCGGTGGTGCCCAGCCCGTGGTGCCCAGCCGGTGGTGCTCAGTCCGTGGTGCGGAGCGCGGCGGTGCGGAAGGTGATCGCGGCGGTGACGCCGTCGGGCCGCAGCTCGTGGGTGCCCGGTGCGTCGAGGGCCGGTGTGTCGAGGACCGCGGCGTCGTAGCGGCCGAGTTCGGTGCCGCCGTCGACGACGGCCGTACCGGCCAGGCAGACCAGCAGGACGGTCGACCCCTCCGGGACGGCGACGCTGCCGGGCCCGGTCCGGAGCTCCACGACGGCGTCGGTCCGGCCGCGGCGGGTCATCACGTTGAAGTCCACCACCGGGCCGCCGAGCAGTCGGCAGTCGGTGGCGGCGTCGCCCGGGAAGGCGAACGGGCGGAACGGGGCGTCGACCAGCTGCTCGACGCCGTCCACGGTGAGCGCCATGCCGGCGCCCTCGACCAGGGTGATCACCCGGTCGATCCCGGGGAACGGCGAGAACGGGCCGGCCGAGGCGACATCGGCGAGGCTCACCCGCCAGTCGAAGTCGGCCATCCCGGCCCCGGCGGGGGACCCGGCGACCTCCCGGGTCACCCCGCCCCCGTTGAGCCACGGGGTGGCCGGGCGCTCGCTCGCCCGCAGTACCTGGATGCGTCCGGTGGTGGTCATGGGTCCGCATCCTGCCACTGTCGGGGCGGGTCCGTCAGCGCCGCCCGGCCGTCAGCGCGGTTCGGCCGTCAGTGCCGCCGGACCGTCCGGCCGCCCGACCGCGAGCGCCGCCCGACCGTCAGTGCCGCCGGACCGTCAGCGGCAGCAGGGCCGCGGCGGTGGCCGCGACCGCGACCGTGGTCAGGGCGAGCGGCAGTCCGATCGCGTCGGCGAGGAAGCCGATCACCACGGGCCCGATCAGCATCCCGCCGTACCCGAGCGTCGAGGCGAGCGCGACGCCCTGCGGCCCGCCCGCCGCGCCGGCGCGCGCGATGGCGAGCGGGAACAGGTTGGCCAGCCCGAGGCCGACCAGGACGAACCCGCCGATGGCCACCGGCACCGAGGGGGCCAGGGCGGCGAGCAGCATGCCGGCCGCGGCGGTGAGCCCGCCGAGCAGCATCAGCCGGTTCTGGCCCAGCCGGATGGACAGCCAGGTGCCGCCCACCCGTCCGCTGGTCATGGCGAAGGCGTACGCGGCGTACCCGGCGGCGGCGGTGCCCGCGCCCGCGTGGACGTCGTCGGTGAGGTGGAGGGTGGTCCAGTCGGCGACGGCGCCCTCGCCGTACGCCGTGCACAGGGCGGTGAGGCCGAGCAGCAGGACCAGCAGTCGTACGTGCCTCCCGCCGGCCGGAGCGGTGGCCGGAGCGCTGGCCCGGTCGGGGGTCGGGCCGTCGGCCGGGCCGGGGGTCCGGTCCGGGGCGACCATCGGTGCGGCCGGGCTGCGCAGCAGGACGACGCCCGCGCCGACGGTCACGGCGAGTCCCAGCAGTCCGCCGAGCGCGAGCGCCCACGCGGTGGTCAGTCGTTCGGCGAGCAGTCCGCCGATGCCCGCGCCGAGCAGTCCGCCCAGGCTGTACCCGGCGTGGAAGCTGGGCATGACGGGCCGACGCAGCTGGGCGACCAGGTCGACGGCGGCGCTGTTCATGGCGACGTTGGCGCCGCCGTACCCGGCGCCGAACAGCACCAGCACCCCGCCGAGCGAGTACACCGAGTGGGTGTGCGCGGGCAGCGGGACGGCGAGGGCGAGCAGGGCCAGCGAGGCCACGGTGACCGGGCGCGAGCCGTAGCGCAGGCAGAGCCGGCCGACGGCCGGCATGGTGAGGACGGCGCCGACGGACAGGCAGAGCAGGGCCAGGCCGAGGGCGCTGTGCGAGGCGTTGACCTGGCTGCGGACGTCCGGGATGCGGACGACCCAGGCGGCGAACAGGAAGCCGTCGACGGCGAAGAAGGCGGTGAGCGCGAGCCGTGCGGCGCCCCAGGGGCTGTCCGCGACCGGGGGTGTGCTGCGAGACTGGGGGGAGGTCGGGTCGGCGTGGCGGTGGGAACTGATTTTGTTTCGAAGCGACACAAAGTCACAATAGGGGCGTGCAGCTCTCACCTTCAAGCCCGCGGCCCCGCTCCGGGACCGACGCCGACGCGCAGCGCGACGCCCACCGCCGCGCGGCGCCCGACCGCGGTCGGACGCTGCTCGGCCCGGCGCTCTCGCTCATCCACACCGGCCAGACGCCCACCCGGTCCGCGCTGACCCGCGCGCTGGACGTCACCCGGGCCACCGCCGGCGCCGTCACGGCCGAACTGGAGGCGCTCGGCCTGATCACCGTCGACTCCCGCCCGGCCGGCGGCGGCCGCGGCCGTCCCTCGCACCGGCTGGCGATCGACCCGCAGGGCCCGGTCGTGGTCGCCGGCCAGATCCACGCCGACGGGCTGAGCGTCACCCTGGCCGGACTCGGCGGACTGCTCGACCCGCCCGTCCACCTGCCGCTGCCCGCCGCCACCGATCCGGTCCGGATGCTGCGCGCCGTCGCCCAGGCCGGAGCCGAGCTGGCCCGCGCGACCGACCGCCGCTGCCTGGCCGCTTCGCTCGCGCTGCCCAACCCGGTCACCGAGCCGGACGGCACCGCGCTCGCCGCGCTGCACTTCGCCTGGCCCAGCGGCACCCCGGTCGCCGACCTCTACGACGTCGAGGTCGGCCGCGCCGACCACGGCCCGAAGGCCGTGCGGCCGCTGCCCGCCGTCATCGCCAACGACGCCAACCTCGCCGCCCTCGCCGAGTACCGGCACGGCGCCGGGCGCGGTGCCCGGCACCTGCTCTTCGTCACCTCCGGCCACCGCGGCGTCGGCGGCGCGCTGGTGATCGACGGGCACCTGCACACCGGCAGCGCCGGGCTCGCCCTGGAGGTCGGCCACCTCACCGTCGACCCGCAGGGCCGCCCCTGCGCGTGCGGCAACCGGGGCTGCCTGAACGCCGAGACCGACCCGGACGCGCTGTTCGCCGCCGCCGGCCTCACCCCGGAGCCCGGCCGCCCGCTGCTCGACCAGGCGCGCGAGCTGTGCTGGGCGGCCGCGACCGACGAGCGGGCGCGGGCCGCGGTGGAGCACGTGATCGACCGGCTCGGGCTCGGGCTGGCCGGGGTCGCCAACATCCTCAACCCGGACCGGGTGGTGCTCAGCGGCCTGCACCTCGACCTCCTGGAGGCCGCCCCCGACCGGCTGCGCGCGGTGGTCGCCGACCGCAGCCTGTGGGGGCGCAGCGGGCGGGTGCCGATCGTCGGCGCGGAGCTGGCGCACGGCGCGCTCGCGGGCGCGGCCGAGCTCGGCTGGGGGCCGTACCTCGCGGACCCGCAGTCGGTGCCGGTCTGACGCGGCGGGCGGGGCGGGGAGTGGTGCGGCGGGCGGGCCGCGAGGGGCGATAAGCGGAAGCTGGGTCTACGAAAACGGTCACTTATCGTGACTCTCGTACACTCGTAGTGAGCAGCGGGGGGCCGCAACGAGGGAGTACGTAACCATGAGCACCCAGTCCGGTGGGACCGTCGGCGCCGAACCGGCCGTCGGGATCGAGCCGACCGTCGACGTCGACCGCTCCGACCAGCAGTACCGCGACTGGCTCAAGGAGGCGGTGCGCAAGGTCCACGCCGACGCCAACCGCTCCGCCGACACCCACCTGCTGCGCTTCCCGCTGCCCGCCGAGTGGGGGATCGACCTCTACCTCAAGGACGAGTCCACCCACCCGACCGGCTCGCTCAAGCACCGGCTGGCCCGCTCGCTCTTCCTCTACGGGCTCTGCAACGGCTGGATCCGCCCCGGAAAGCCGGTGATCGAGGCCTCCAGCGGCTCCACCGCCGTCTCCGAGGCGTACTTCGCCCAGCTCATCGGGGTGCCGTTCATCGCCGTCATGGCCAAGAGCACCAGCCAGGCCAAGATCGACCTGATCGAGTTCCACGGCGGCGAGTGCCACCTGGTAGAGCGCTCGGACGAGGTCTACGAGGCCTCCGCGCGGCTCGCCGAGGAGACCGGCGGGCACTACATGGACCAGTTCACCTACGCCGAGCGGGCCACCGACTGGCGCGGCAACAACAACATCGCCGAGTCGGTCTTCGCCCAGCTGCGCCTGGAGCCGCACCCGGAGCCGGCCTGGATCGTGGCCACCGCCGGCACCGGCGGCACCTCGGCGACCATCGCCCGGTACGTGCACTACATGCAGTACGACACCCGGATCTGCGTCGCCGACCCGGAGAACTCCTGCTTCTTCGAGGGCTGGGTGAACCACGACCCGGACGCCGTCTGTACGAGCGGCTCCCGGATCGAGGGCATCGGGCGGCCCCGGATGGAGCCGAGCTTCGTGCCCGGGGCGGTCGACCGGATGATGAAGGTGCCCGACGCCGCCTCGATCGCCGCGGTGCGGCTGCTGGAGCAGGTGCTCGGGAAGAAGGCCGGCGCCTCCACCGGGACGGGTCTGTGGAGCGCGCTGCGGATCGTCGCGGAGATGCGGGCGGCCGGCCGGACAGGCAGCGTGGTCGGCCTGATCTGCGACCCGGGGGACCGCTACCTGGACAAGTACTACTCGGACGACTGGCTGGCCGGTGAGCGGATCGACATCGCCCCGTACCGGTCCGCCCTGGAGGACTTCCTGGCGGGCGGCGCCTGGACGGGCTGACGGGCTGACGGGCCGCCGGCTGGCGGGTGACGACTGACAACTGACGGATGACAACTGACAGATAACAGATTTCAAAATCTGTTATCTGTCAGTTGTCATCCGTCGCCCGTCACCCGCCCGCACCCCGCCGGATCACCGCCCGGCCGCCCGCGAGGTCGATCCCGGTGCGCTTCGGCGCACCGTCGTGCTCGTCGTCCCGCAGCACCAGCTCGACCCGGCGCTGCTCCAGCTGCGCCCGCTTGCCCGGGTAGAGCAGCGCGTGCAGCTCCTCCGTCGCGGTCGCACCGGCGCCGCGCCCGGCCGGGGCGGCGTGCCGACTGCGCAGTCGCCGCACCACCGCGCCGAGGAAGAACAGCACCACCAGCCCGGCCGGTAACAGCAGTCCGCCCGCGGCGCCCGTCAGAAGTGTTTCCATGACCGGCCCAACGCCCCGTCGCCGACGGGGAGTTCCCGTGTCGCCCCGCCGCCCCGCCGGCCGGCCTACGGCAGAGTTGCAGCCGGTAGGTCCGCCGGGACGAGCAGCTGCAGTTCCTCCGTGGACGGGTCGGCCAGCGAGGCCACCCGCACCGCGTGGCGCTCGACCATGGTCTCGAACACCTGCCGCGCGGTGCGCCCGTTGCCGAAGTTGGGGCCGCGCTCCAGTCCGCCGAAGTGGTCCAGCAGTGCGCCCTCGGCCGCCTCGGAGAGCGCGTACTCGTGCTCCGCGCACTGGGCCCGGGCGATCTCCAGGAGTTCGTCCGCCGTGTAGTCGGGAAAGGTGACGGTCCGTGAGAAACGGGACGAGACACCGGGGTTGGCGGAGAGGAAGCGCTCCATCTCGGCGGTATAACCGGCCACGATGACGACCACCTCGTCCCGGTGGTCCTCCATCAGTTTGACCAGGGTGTCGATCGCCTCGCGCCCGAAGTCCCGGGCGCCGTCCTCGGGGGCGAGGGCGTACGCCTCGTCGATGAAGAGGACCCCGCCGCGGGCCCGGTCGAAGGCGGCGGCGGTGCGGATCGCGGTGGAGCCGATGTGCTCGCCGACGAGGTCGACCCGGGCCACCTCGACCAGGTGGCCGCGCTGGAGCACCCCGAGCGAGGCGAGGATCTCGCCGTACAGCCGGGCGACGGTGGTCTTGCCGGTGCCGGGGGCGCCGGTGAAGACCAGGTGGCGGCGGAGCGAGGGGGCCTTGAGGCCGGCCTGGCGGCGGCGCCGGCCGACCGAGATCAGGTCGATCAGCGTGCGCACCTCCTGCTTCACCGTGGCCAGGCCGACCAGCGAGTCCAGTTCGGCGAGCGCCTCGTCGGCCGGGCGGCAGTCCGGGATCGGTGCGATCGTGGCCGTCGCCGGGGTGGCGGAGCCCGCCACCGGGGGGGTCGAGAGGGCGGTCAACACCGGTGCCGCCGTGGCGTGTTGGGCGGGCCTCGGGGCGGGCAGCTCGGGCCGTCCGGCGGTGCCCGGGCCGGCCGGGGCGGGCGGGGCCACGTCGTCCGAGGTGCACCCTTCCGCGACCGGTCCGGGCTCGGAGAACTCGAAGCCGGCCCGTTCGTTCTGCTCCGCCCGGCAGCGGGTGAGCTGGGTGCGGCACCCGTCGATGATGTGGAAGCCGAAGCCCTTGCCGTGCGAGACCCGGCAGTTCTCGAAGGTGCCGCGGCCCTGGGCCGAGACGTACACCCCGGCGTCCGTGCTGGCCCGTACGGTGCACTCGCGCAGCACCGGGTCGGCGCCCTTGGTGACGATCACCCCGGTGGCGACGTCGGAGATCTCGCAGTCGGTGAGCAGTCCGCCGCTGCCGTGGTCGCGGAACCAGAGCCCGGTCCCGGCCTCCTGCACCTGGCAGGAGGCGAGTGTGACGGTGGCCCCGCCGCTGACCGAGACGGCCGAGCTGCGGATCCGGCTGAACGAGCAGCCCCGGGCGACGGCCGCGGAGTCCCGGTCGAGGACGAACAGCGCGTCCGGCAGGTCGTACAGCGAGCAGTCGGTGAGGGTGAGCCGGGCGCCGTCGCTGACCCACAGCGCCGGGTACTCGCCGGTGGAGCCGTGGATCCGGCAGGACTCGGCGACCGCCTCGGTGCCCTGGTCCCAGACCGAGAGCGCGCCGCGCCCGAAGTCCCGCACGGTGCTGTTGGAGAGGCGGAGTTTGGCGCGGCCGCGCAGGTCGGCGCCGTTCTCCGGCAGGTCGTGCACCCGGCAGCCGGTGAGCACCAGTTCGGCCTCGCCGTCCAGGGTCAGGCCGTTGCCGGTGACCCGGTGGATGTCGCAGTCGACCAGCCGTCCGCCGGCCTGGGCCTCGGCCTGCACGCCGCTGCCGCGGATCTCGTAGATCTCGCAGCCGGTGAGCTCCGCGGCGCTGCCCGGGTCGGAGAGCAGCACGCCGGCGCCGGAGGCGTGGTGGATCCGGCAGCGGTCCAGGGCGGCGGTCGCCCCGCCGAGCACGGCGAGCCCGGCCTGGCCGGCCGCGGCGACCTCGCAGTCCTCGAAGGCGGCGGCGGTGCCCTCGCCGCGCAGCCGCAGCCCGAGGCCGCCGGGGTTGGCGACCACGCAGCCGCGCAGGGTCGGGCGGGCGCCGCCGCCGATCTCGACCCCGGTGGCGGAGCGGGTCTCGATCCGGCAGCCGCTGAACGCGGGCGTCGCCTGCGCTCCGGTGACCAGGACGGCCGGGGCGGAGCTGTCGCCGCCCTCGACCACCAGGTCGCGCACGGTCGCGGCGGCGGTGACGGTGATCGCCACCCCGGAGGCCGGTTCGATCCGGACGGTGCCCGGGCCCTGGGCCGCGACGATCGTCACCGGCTTGTCCAGCAGCACGTTCTCCCGGAAGGTGCCGGGCCGGACGGTCACGGTGTCGCCCGGCTCGGCGGCGGCCAGGGCCTCCGCGAGCGTGTCGTACTCGCCCGCGCGGCGGCGCCAGCGGGATGCGCTGTCCTGGGTGACCCGGACCCTGTGCTCAGCCATGACGGTCTGTCGTCCCCACCTTCGTCGTGCCGGCGATCAACGGGCCGTGGGCGCGGGGGTGCGCGGGCCGTCCGCCCACCGTAGCGCGCCCGGACGGGTGATCCGTCCGTCCGTCCGGACCGGCCGGTGCGCCCGCCCGGAGCCGCTCGGCACGGGCGGGCACCGGGGGCGCCCACCGCGGCCACAGGTTCCGACCACTTGCTTCAACGAGCGCGCACAGCCGGAGTTCCGTGCCGGCGGGCCGGAGGCCGCGCTCCGGGCAGGGCGCGGGAGTCGGGGCAGGGCGTGGTGGTGGCGTCAGCGCCGGTCGGCGGACCAGTGCGCCCCGTCCTCCAGGACCTCGACGTCGTCGCCGAGGCGCAGCGTCCCCAGCACGTCGCCCTCGACACCGGCCGGGCGCTCGGGGATCAGGTTCTGTCCGAACGCGGCCATCCGCAGCAGCCGGTGGTGCCGGGCCAGGGTGCGCAGCGGCTCGGGGCCGCGCCGCTCGCCGCTCTCCTGGTCGGTGGTGGTGACCACGCAGCGGCCGCAGGGCTTGACCACCTGGAAGGTGAGCGCGCCGATCCGGATCCGGCGCCAGCCGTCCTCGGCCCAGGGCTCGGAGCCGGCGACCACCACGTTGGGGCGGAAACGTTCCATCGGCAGGGTCTCGTGGCCGTCCGGGTGCTCGGCGGCGATCAGTTCGTTGAGCCGCTCCAGCGAGCCGGTGGCGGTGAGCAGCAGCGGGAAGCCGTCGGCCATCGAGACGGTGTCGCCGGGCCGGCCGTACTCCGGGTCGACGGGCCGGGCGCGCGGGTCGTCCAGGTGCACCAGGCGGTAGTCGCCGAGGCGGTCGGCGATCCACTCGTGGGCGTCCTTGGCGGCCTCGACGGCGCGGAAACGGGTGCCCCAGACCTCGACCTCGGCGATCGGGTCGCCGGCGTCGGCGGCGGGCGCGGCGACCTCGATCCGGGAGCCGTCGGGGGCGGTCAGCGCCAGTGCGCCGTCCGGCAGCAGGTCGACCCGGACCTGTCCGAGGGCGGCGTTCTCGCGCTGGCTGACGAAGCGTCCGGCGGGGTCGGCGAGCATCCAGCGGCGGTCTCCGGCCAGACCCCAGGGATGGACCGCGGCGCTGTCGGGGCTCAGGCGGTACATCGACTTGACGGGGTAGACGTGGAGTCCGGTGAGGTGCATCCCTCCATCCTGCCAGCAGCGATCGGGCTGGTCGCGGCCCCCGTACGCGCACGGACCGCCCGGTACGCCGTGGGGGGCGTTCCGGGCGGTCCGTGGATGACCCGTTCTCCGTTCGCCCGGCGTTCGGGGGGCGCCGGGTGGTGCTCAGGTGGTGCGGGTGGCGGCCGGTGGGGGCGGCCCCGTGGTGCGCTCGGGCTCAGTAACCCTGGCCCTGCGGCTGGTAGCCGCCCTGCTGGTAGCCGCCGGGCTCGCCGTACGGGCCCGGGCGCTGCGGCTGCATCGGGCGGACCGGCGCGACCGGCGCCATGGCCGGGCGCAGCTGGGCGCCGCCGAAGCTCTGGTCGCCGCCCTGGCCCTGGAAGCCGGGGCCGGCCGGGTTCTGGCCGCCGAAGGACTGCTGGCCGCCGAAGCCCTGCGGACCGCTCTGCGGGCCGCCGGGCTGGCCCTGGCCGAAACCGGCCGGTCCGCCGGTCGGCTGCGCGCCGAAGGTCTGCTGCCCGCCCTGGCCGATGAAGGTGTTCTGGCCGCCGAAGCTCTGGCCGCCGGTCGGCTGGTAGCCACCGCCGGCGGTCTGCGCGAAGGTCGGGGCGGCGGGCTGCGGTCGCTGGTACGGCTGGGGGGCGCCGTAACCGGGGACGGGCGGCTGCGGCGCGGAGGCGTACGCGGGCGCGGGCTGCGCCGGGATGTACGCCGTGGCCGGGCCGGCGGAGGGGCCGCTGCTCGGGCCGGGGCCCAGGGCGAGGCGGGCGGGCGGCAGCGCGGGGAGGTTGCTGCCGGCACTCTCGTACCCGTTGCCGTACCGGTTCTCGTAGGACTGGCCGAGGCCGGATCCGTAACCGGAGGACAGCGCCGGGGGCAGGGCCGCCGGCACGTTGATGGGTGCGATCTGGGGGACGCCGCGCTCAGCCACGAGGCTGTCGTAGATCGGCGTGCCGGAGGAGAAGGACGGAGAGGGGTAGCCGACTCCGTCGTAGGAGCGGGGCGAGGTCATGGGGCATACGGTAAGCCCACAATGCGCCTGCTGAGGAGAGCGGGAGGGGGAGCAGTTCGAGTGTTTACACAGTCTTCGCCCGCACAAAGGTTTCGAAAGTAGGAAGAACGGACATACCGGCGTTCAGTTCCGGACAGTCCTGGCACCCCGTCAGTGATCGAACAGCACCCGGACGCAGCCCCCGCAAGGCCTTGTGGTGACCGGCCGATGGCCGTTCGGGGACGCCGTGGAGAAACTTTTGCGGACAGGGCGTGCGCCGGCGCATTCGAGCCCCCGCCGACGGTCCGGCGGAGGCTCGTGAATGTTTGGGGAATAAATTTCCCGTCAGCGCCCACAGCGGGCGTTCCGGACGCGGTCCGGACGCGGTCCGGTAGTGGTCCGGCAGCGATCCGCACGCCGTCCGGATGCCATCCGGGGCGTCAGTGCGACTGCAGCGCCTGGGACTGCGCGGGCAGACCGGGCCGGGCGGCCACCTCGCTGGTGCAGAAGGAGCAGCGGGTCGCGGCGGCCGGGATCGAGCTCAGGCACTCCGGGCAGTCGGCCTTGGCGGCCGGCGCCGAGGCCTTCTCGAAGCGGTCCTGCAGCTTGCCGACCGGCACCACCACGGCGAAGTAGATGAGCGCGCTGACCAGCACGAACCCGATCAGCGCGTTGACGAAGAGGCCGTACGGGAACTTGGTGCCGCCCACCTCGAAGGTCTTCTGGGTGAAGTCGCCGACCGCGCCGGTGGCGACCCCGATCAGCGGGGTGAGGAAGGCGCTGACGAACCCGGTGACGACGGCGGTGAAGGCCGCGCCGATCACGATGCCGACCGCGAGGTCCACCACGTTGCCGCGCAGCAGGAAGCTGCGGAATCCCTTGAACACCGGGTGACTCCAAATCCGAACGGGGAAGGGGGAGATGGGGCAGAACGGCGGGAGCCCCGGCCGGACATCCTGCCGACCGGCGCGGGCCGAGGTCCAACCGCGTTCACCCGATCCGCGTAACCGGTCGGCGGCCCGGAGCGGGCGCGCCCGGGCGGGGCACGGGCCCTGCGCGTACCGGCCGTCCGGCCGCCCGCGGCCCGAGGTTGACCCGTTGGGGTGACGCGCGGGTACGCGCCGTCGATGCGAGCCGCCGGTGCGCGCCGTCGGTGCGGCCCCGTCGGTGCGGCGCCGGCGGCGTGAGCCGGTCCCCGACGCGGCGTGCGGGGGAGCGGAGGGCGGCCCTGTGGAGCGGCGGGGGGCGAGGCGGGGCGCACGGCGGTCGCAACCGGCGCACGACGGCGGGTCCTCAGCGCACACCGGGTGTACGGGCGCGGGCGCACGGGCCACCACGAGGTTGCGCGAAGGGGCTGTACCGCGCCGGGCGCTGTGCCAAGGTCGGTCCATGCCCGACCCTACGGCGGCCGATTCGGCCGGAGCCCGCCCGCGCGTCCTGCACCTGATCAGCGACGAACGCCGGGGCGGCGCCCAGAACTTCGCCCGTGACCTCCACCGGGAACTGCGCCGCCGGGGCCAGGCCTCCGCGCTGTGCGCGCTCGCCCCGCACCCGGCCGTACCACCCGCCCGACCGGGTGCGGGTGCGGCCGGGGTGTGCACCGCGGGGACGGTCGTCCCGGGGACCTGCGGCGAGGGCTGCCCCGACACCGCCCGGCTGCGTGCCGCCGCCGTCCTCGGCCCCGGCCGCCTGCGCCCGAGCACCCTGTGGGCGCTGCGCTCCGCCGCCCGCGCCGCCGACGTGGTGCTCGCCCACGGCTCCGACACCCTGGCCGCCTGCGCCCTCGCCCTGGCCGGCACCCCCACCCCCTTCGTCTACGTCTCGGTCGGCCACCCCCGCTACTGGACCGCCAACCGGCTGCGCAGGCTGCGCGGGGGCGCCCTGATGCACCGCGCCGCCGCCGTCACCACGCTCACCGACGAGGCGCGCGAGGTGCTGGAGGAGCAGTTCGAACTGCCCGGCGGCAAGGTCCGGGTGATCCCCAACTCCCGTGCGGCCGAGAGCTATCCGCCCGCCGACGGCCGGGACGACCGGCGTGCCGCCCGGCACGCCCTGGGCCTGCCCGCCGACGTCCTGCTGGTCGCCTGGATCGGTGCGATAGCTCCCGAGAAGCGGCTCGACCTCGCCCTCGACGTGCTCGACCGGCTGCCCGACGTCCGGATGGCCGTCGCCGGGGACGGCCCGCTGCTGGAGGCCCTGGCCCGCCACCCGGCCGCCGCCCGCGCCCACTTCCTCGGCCCGCTGCCCGACCCGGCCCCGCTCTACCGGGCCGCCGACGCGCTGCTGCTCACCAGCGACAGCGAGGGAGTGCCCGGGGCGCTGATCGAGGCGGCGCTGGCCGGGGTGCCCGCCGTGGCCACCGACGTCGGCTGGGTGCGCGAGGTGGTCCGGGACGGCGCCACCGGAGCGCTGGTCGCCCCCGGGGACCCGCTCGCGCTGGCCGAGGCGCTGGCCAAGGTGCTGGCCTGCAACCGTGCGGGCCTCGGCGCCGCGGCCCGGGCGCACGCGCTGGAGCACTTCGAACTGGGCGCGGTGGTGGACGACTGGCAGCGGCTGGTCGCCGAGGTGTGGGCGGGCGGCCCGCCGAGCTGAGCCGCGGCCCGGCTACGCCGTTCGGGCGAATCCGGGCCCGCCGCCCCGCACCGACTCGCCGGTAACGGGGCGTCGGCACCACACTGCCCGGTGTGAACTCGAAGTCGCTGCTGCGGTCCACCGTCCTGCTCGCCATCGCCGCCGGGATCGCCGTGTCACCCGTCCAGGCCGGTGCGGTGGCCCACCGATCCCCCTCCGAGGGAACGCAGTTCGTCAAGCTCGACCACCCGCAGCCGGTGCGCGAGGACACCCGCACCGAGGCGGTCGAGTTCTTCTGGTACGACTGCGGCCACTCCCAGGCGCTGGAGCAGCCGCTGGAGGCCTGGGCCGAGAAGCACCGCTCCGACGTCGCGCTCCGCCGGGTCCCGGCGATCTGGCCGGGCGGCTCGGACGAGGGCGTGCAGCGCGCTCACGCCCGGCTGTACTACACCGTGGAGCGCCTCGGCCTGGTCGACCGCCTCCAGGTCAGCGCGTTCCGCTCGATCCACACCGACCACGCCGACCTCACCACCGAGGCCGCCGCCACCGACTGGGCGGTGCGCCACGGCGTCGACGCCCAGCGCTTCCGCGCGGCCTACCGCTCCGCCGAGGTCGGGCGGTCGGTGGACGACGCGGCCGCCCAGTTCGTCCGGTACGGCATCAACGAGCTGCCGACGGTGGTCGTCCAGGGCGAGTACCGGACCTCGCCGACCAAGGCCGGCGGCGTCGGGGCGATGCCCGAGGTGCTCGACTACCTGGTGCAGCAGGAGCAGGTGAAGAGCCACCGGACCCCGACCGGCGAGTGACACCTGGTCAGCTCGCTCCCGCACAGGCCTATGCCTAACCTTTCAGATGCGCTTTAATGGTTAGCATGAGTGAGCTGACGATCCCCCAGGTCCACCACCGCCACGTCGACCTCGACGGTCTGCGCGTCTTCTACCGCGAAACCGGCCCGGCCGACGCCCCCGTCCTCCTGCTGCTGCACGGCTTCCCCTCCGCCTCCCACCAGTACGCCCGGCTGCTCGACGCGCTCGGCACCCGCTACCGCCTGATAGCCCCCGACTACCCCGGCTTCGGTCACAGCGACAGCCCCTCGCCCGAGACCTTCCCGTACCGCTTCGACACCCTCGCCGACGTCATCGAGCGCTTCTGCCTCGCCCTCGGCCTGGACCGCTTCGCGCTCTACGTCTTCGACTTCGGCGCCCCCGTCGGCCTGCGGCTGGCCACCCGCCGGCCGGAGTGGATCACCGGCCTGGTGGTCCAGAACGGCAACGCCTACGAGGAGGGACTCTCCGACCAGGCGAAGGGGTTCATCGCCAACCGGCGCGGCGTCCCCGGCGCCGAGGAGGCCGCCCGCTCGATCCTCACCCTGGACGTCACCCGCAGCCAGTACGAGGGCGGCACCACCGACCCGAGCCTGGTCGCCCCCGACGGCTGGACCCTCGACCAGCACTTCCTCGACCTGCCCGGCCGCAAGGACATCCAGGTCGAACTCGCCCTGGACTACTTCTCCAACGTCGAGCTCTACCCGGCCTGGCAGGCCTGGCTGCGCGCCGAGCAGCCGCCCACGCTGGTGATCTGGGGGCGCAACGACCCGTTCTTCATCGAGGCCGGCGCCCGCGCCTACCTGCGCGACCTGCCCGGGGCCGAACTGCACGTCCTGGACACCGGGCACTTCGCCCTGGAGGAGAAGCTGCCCGAAATCGCCCCGCTGATCGACGACTTCCTCGCCAGGACGCAGAAGTAGCGCCTTCGGAAGGGGAGTTCAGCCCCGGCGCAGCAGGTAGCTGACGAAGCCGAGCGCCCCCCGGTAGCCGTGCAGCCATCCGGTGCGGTGCGCGTCCGCGGCCTCGCGGGCGGCCGCCGCGTCCGGGTCCTCCGGGTGGTCCAGTGCCCACTCGGCCAGCGAACCCGTCCAGGAGAACTCGTAGTCGTCCCACTCGCGCACCGAGCTGACGTGCCCGTACACCGGTGTCCAACCCGCCGCGAGCACCCGGTCGGTGGTCGTCGCGAGGTCCGCGAAGACCTCCGGGACGGCGCCCAGTCCGTCCAGCGCGGCCCGGGACGGCTCCCGCTCCCAGAACCCCTCACCGACCAGCAACCGCCCACCAGGAGCGAGCAGTTCGCGGGCCGCCGCGAGCGTGGGCAGCAGTCCGTCGAAGGCGTGGGTGGCGCCCACGCACAGCACCAGGTCGAAGGGCTCGCGGTCGGTGAACTCCCGGGCGTCCCGGTGGTGCAGGCCGATCCGGCGCACCACGCCGAGCGCCGTCGCCGCCTCCCTCGCCCGGGTCAGCGCCGCGGCGTCCACGTCCACCCCCACCGCCCGCCAGCCCGGCCGCGCGGCCAGCGCCCGCAGCAGCCAGGCGCCCTCCCCGCAGCCGAGGTCCAGCACCCGGCCGCTGTCCCGCCCGCCCAGCGCGCGCTCCAGCAGCCGGGACACCGAGCCGTCCGACAGGGGCGCCGCGATCGGGCGGTGGGCATGGGCGAGCCGGGAGATCCGCTGACGGTCCATCCGAGCAGTATGGGCCCCGACCGGCCCGCCGTGCCCGCTTTTCCCCGCCTCGGGGATCACCTCGGGGCTCACCGCCCGGCTCACCGCCCGGCTCACCTCCCGGAGTACGTCCGGCCCTTCCAGGCCGCGCCCCGGCCGCGCCAGTGCTGCACCGCCGAGTCCACCGTCATCAGCAGGTACAGCGAAGCGGTGAACGGCAGCAGCAGCACGGCCACGGCCGGCTGCCCGTAGTACCGGACCATCGGCAGATAGGTGCCCGCCATCAACGCCCAGGCCGCTCCGCCCGCCGCCGCCACCCACGGCGCCCCCGCCACCAGCCCGGCCACCAGCGCCACCGGCGGCACCAGGTACACCAGCGCCAGCCCCAGCACCGTCCCCAGCAGCAACAGCGGCGAGTGCCGCAACTGGGCGTACGCGCTGCGCGACACCATCCGCCACAACTGCTCCAGCCGCGGGTACGGGCGGACGCTGTCCACCTCCTCGGCCAGGCCCAGCCAGGTGCGCCCGCCCGAGGACTTCACCGACCGGGCCAGCGAGACGTCGTCGATCACCGCGCCCCGGATCCCCGCCACCCCGCCCGCCCGCTCCAGCGCCTCCCGCCGCACCAGCGAACAGCCGCCCGCCGCGGCCGCCGTCCGCGCACCCGGGCGGTTGCTCCGGCGAAAGGGGTACAGCTGGGCGAAGAAGTACACGAAGGCCGGCACGACCAGCCGCTCCCAGCCGGTCTCCACCCGCAGCCGGGCCATCTGCGACACCAGGTCCAGCCCGTTCGACTCGGCCGCGGCCACCAGCTCGGCCAGCGAGTCCGGGCCGTGCGCGATGTCCGCGTCCGTCAGCAGCAGGTACTGGACGTCCGGGCCGGCCAGCTCCACCCCGTGCCGCAGCGCCCACAGCTTGCCCGTCCAGCCCTCGGGCAGCGGGGGAGGGGTGGTGACCGTCAGCTCCAGTCCGTCCAGCGTCCGCAGCTCCGCCGCCACCGCGCCGGTGCCGTCCGAACTGTGGTCGTCCACCAGGATCACCCGCGCCCGACCCGGGTACTTCTGCGCCAGCAGCGTCGGCAGGCTCACCGGCAGCACGGCCGCCTCGTCCCGGGCCGGCACCACGATCGCCGCCTCCGGCCAGCGCGCCGGCGGACGGCGCGGCGGCAGCCGGACGTCGGTGCGCCAGAACGAACCGTGGCAGCACGCCAGCCAGAACCAGACCAGCAGGGAGAACGCGGCGATCCACAGCAGCACGGTCACCCCGGCAGTCTGCCGCAGAACCGGCGGCGAGGGGTGGATCGACTAAAGTCTTGCCTCGTGAAGATCGCACTGATGGACTCCGGAATCGGCCTGCTGGCCGCCGCCGCCGCGATCCGGGAGCTGCGCCCGGACGCCGATCTGGTGCTGTCCTCCAACCCGGCCTCGATGCCGTGGGGGCCCCGCACGCCCGAAGAGGTCACCGAGCTGGCCCTCGGCTGCTGCCGGGCCGCGGCCGCCCTCGGACCCGACGCCCTGGTGATCGCCTGCAACACGGCCTCGGTCCACGCCCTCGACACGCTGCGCGCCGAACTCGAACCCGGACTGCCCGTCATCGGCACCGTCCCGGCGATCAAGCCCGCCGCCGCCCTCGGCGGCCGCGTCGCGATCTGGGCCACCCCCGCCACCACCGGCAGCGCCTACCAGCGCGGGCTGATCCGTGACTTCGGCGGCACCGCCGAGGTCACCGAGGTCGCCTGCCCCGGCCTGGCGGACGCGGTCGAGCACGGCGACGACGCCGCCATCACCGCGGCCGTCGCCGACGCGGCCGCCCGCACCCCGGAGGGCACCGACGTGGTGGTGCTCGGCTGCACCCACTACGAGCTGGTGGCCGACCGCATCCGGGCGGCCGTCGCCCCCACCGCCGCCCCGGGCCTGATCCTCCACGGCTCCGCCGAGGCCGTCGCCGCCCAGGCCCTCCGCCGGGTCGCCGACCCCACCCGCATCGGCGGCGGCACCCTCACCGTCCTCCACGCCGGCGCCCCCGCCACCCTCCCCCCCACCGCCACCCTCTACCCCCAGGGCCTCACCCTCACCCCGATCCCCGCCTGACCCCAGCGCCCCGGGGGCCGCAGCCGGTGACCTATCCCTGCGCGGCCCCTTCGGCGCTCCCGCGCACAGGAAGTCGGTCCAGCCGACTTCCCATGCTGCGGCGCCTCAGCCCGAAATCCGTTGCGTCGGGGGGCAATCCCCTCCCGTCGGCGCCCGGCATGCCTCGATCCGTTGCTGCGCCGCCCATCGGCACCCCGTACCGGAAGTCGGGCGGGCCGACTTCTCCTGCGTCAGGGCCCGCCGGTGAGGGGGCGGGGCGATTGCTGGTGCGGTCCCGTGCTCCAAGGCCGCCAGGCCCCCACGACCGCGTGCCGCACGGAAGGTCGGCCTGGTCGACTTCCCGTGCGCGGGGTGGTGCCGTTCGGGCAGGGAGCCTGCCTGGGAGGCAGGTCGGGGTGCGTCCCGGAGCCCCGCGTCGCGCCGCGCCGCGCGGGGAGTCGCCCGGGTCCGACTTCCCGCGCGGCGGTGTCGCCGGTCAGGCCACCTCTTGGCGGCGCCAGCGGCGGTAGGCGGGTTCGAGGCCGGAGAGGATGGTGTCGAAGCGGCGGATGCTGGTGGTGGAGTCGACCTGGAGGCGGCTGATCTGGAGCGGGTGGGAGGGGAGCCGGGGGCCGAGGCGGTGGTCGGAGAGGAAGCCGAGCCGGTAGCCGAGCTCCTGCAGGACGGTTTCGGCACGGGGGTCGTGGCCGCCGTCGGGGTAGGCGAAGGCGGTGGGGGGTTCGCCGAGCCAGTGGGTCAGGGCTTCGTGGGCGCCGGTGATCTCGGCGCGGACGGTGGCGTCGTCGCAGCGGCCGAGGCACGGGTGCCCCTGGGTGTGGTTGCCGATGGCGACCCCGCCGTCCCGCAGGGCGAGCAGGTCGGCCGGGGTGAGCTGTTCCTGGCGGGGCGGCCGGCGGTCGGCGCTGACCCGTAGTTCGTGCAGGCTGCGGCGCCGGTCCGGGTCGGGCATGGCCTTGAGCCGGGGGAGCAGCTGGGAGGGGTGGCCGCAGTCGAGTGAGCGGGCGCGGCCGCCGTGGCGGGCGAGGAAGTCGGCCTCGTGCCACCAGAAGGGGCGTTCGGTGCCGATGAGTTCGGAGATGACGAAGGCGGTGGCGGGGATGCCACGGGCGTCGAGGGCGGGCAGGGCGTGGGTGAGGACGCTCCGGTCGGCGTCGTCGAAGGTGACCAGGACGCTGCGCGGTGGCAGCGGCCGCCGCTCGGTGACGGCCTGGAGGACGGCCTCCAGCGAGACGGGGGTGGCGAGCCGTCGGAGCCGGTCGAGCTGGGCGCCGAAGGAGCGGTGGTCGGTCACCCCGTGGTAGGCGAGGACGGCGAGGCGCTGGGCGGCCCGGGCCCGGAACAGCGGTTGTACGGGGGCGAACCGCAGCCATTCGCCCCGTGCGTCCTGCTGTTCCTTCGCGGTGTGCTGTGCGTCTGCCTGCTTCGTCTCCAGATGTTGGGTGTCGAGGCGTCTGGCGGCGAGCCGGGTCGAGTCGAGCAGGGTCGGGTCGATCCGCACCGTTTCGAGCCGACCCGCGTCGAGGCGCTTGGTCTCGACGGCCGGTCGGGGTCGGCCGGCGCCGTGGTGGTCGGACGCGCAGCCGGTGGTGGGTGGGAGGGGGCGTAGGCCGGGCCGGGGCCTGGCGCGTGCAGTGGCGGTCGATGGGGTGGACTGGGTCTGCGGCAACGGTTCCCCCTTGGTCGCCGAGCGGCGTGGCGGTACCGCCGGAGGACGGAGCCCGGCCTCCGGCTCCAGGGGGCGGCGGCTCCGCTCCCTGGGTATTCCGGTTCTCGGTGGGGGTTTCTCGCCCGTCCCGTGAACGGCTCCTGGATCACTCGATGCCATTGAGACCGCTGCACCGGACGGATGGTTGTACCGGGGGGACGAGGATTTTTCGTGGACTGATTGTGGAGCCCGTACACGCGTGACCAGGCCAGGGGCACCCCCGCGGGGGTGCTCGCGCAGGGTGTCCGGAGCCTCACTCCCTGCGGGCTGCCTCGGGGGCCCGCCCGGGGTACCTTGGGCTCATGGCAGATGCGGACCGTGATCACTTCCACCTGCACGGCGCGACCCGTTGGAACCGCGCGTGCAGCGGCGGAGCCCTGGTCACCCACCGGATTCCGCTGGCGGCGGCGGGTGTGGCCTGTCTCGTGCTGGGCATCGTGGTAGCCGTGATCATTCCGGACAGTGACGGTCCGGCGTGGGCGATGGCGGTGGCCGGCTGCCTGGCGGCGGGGGTCCTGCTGCTCGGTCGGATCGCCTTCGGGGTGGTCCGGCGGCGGGGTGCCGCGCTCTGACGGAGCCCTCGGGGTCACTCCGTCGGACGTCCGATCGGATGGTCCGGCGTGAGCCGATCAACTTTTCAACAGATGTATTAACAGATAGAGCGAATTTGGTCAGAACGACCGAATTTCATCTCATCGGACAATCCAGCACCCCCTTCTCCCGCAATTCCGGGCGACGCCCCTTCCCCCCTCTCCGGATAATGCGTTCCCGCGGCCCCGACCGCCCCGACCAGCTGGTGGCGGTGACCGCCGGAGGCCCGAGTGGCGGGCTGGATAGGCTGCGTCGCATGGCGATCCCTCCCTTCCTCCTCGAACTCCGCTCCCTCGTGGGCCACCGTCCGCTCTGGCTGAGCGCCGTCGCCGCCGTCGTCGTGGACGACCGGGGGCGGGTGCTGCTCGCCCGCCGGGCCGACGACGGCCGGTGGGCGTCGGTCGGCGGCATCCTCGACCCCGGCGAGCAGCCCGCCGACGGCGTGGTGCGCGAGTGCCTGGAGGAGACCGGCGTGGAGGTCGTGCCCGAGCTGCTCGCCTCGACCACGGTCACCCCTCCGGTCCACTACCCGAACGGCGACGTGACCCAGTACCTGGTGCTGACCTTCCGCTGCCGGGCGGTCGGCGGCGAGGCCCGGGTGAACGACGACGAGTCGCTGGAGGTGGGCTGGTTCGGGCTGGACGAGCTGCCGCCGATGCTCGACTTCGAGCACGACCGGCTGCGCCACGCGCTGGAGTGCCAAGGCCCGGCGGTCTTCACCTGGGAGGGCCGGGAGCGCCCGTAGCGGGCCCGGCGGCTCTCCGTCCCGGCGGAGGCCCTCCGCCCTCGTGGCGGGCCTCGGCCCATCCGACGGACCTCGGCCCGTGGGACGGATCTCAGCCCTTGTGCTGCCGGTAGGCCTCCTCCGCGGCGTCCAGCACCGCGGCCAGGTCCCCGCCCGCCGTGGCGGTCGCGGTGGCGGCCACCGCGCCCTCCACGAACGGCGCGTTCGCGAAGCGGACCGGGAACGGCAGGCCGTGCTCGTCGGCGTCCGAGAGCAGGGCCCGCACGGTGGTGACGGCTCCGCCCAGGTCGGCGAGCACCACCACGCCGTGGCCCTGGTCGACCCGCCGGGTGGCGGCGGCCACCAGGACCGCGCTGATGCCCGGTCCGTCCGCCGGGTCGCCGCCCGTCGCGGCGACCGGCGCGGGGGAGTCGGATCCGGTCAGCGCGAGCGCCAGGGAGCGTACGGCGGTGGCCAGTTCCTGGCTGTGCGAGACCAGGACGATCCCGACCCGGCCGTGCGTGGCTGTCCGCGCCGGCGTGGGGCGGGGCAGCGGGGTGGGCGAGGGCGGGGTGCGGGGGGCCGGCGGGTGGGCCGAGGGAGCGTCGGAGATGGGGATGACGTCGGCGCGGGTGCCGTCCCGGCGGCTCATCGGCTGCTCCCTGGGGCGAGGTGGCGGTTGGGGTGGTGAAACGGGGCGCGGGCGGGACCGTACGCGCCCTGGCAGCACTCTGGCAGCTGCCCGCGGCCCGGTCCGGCGGGACACGCCCCACCGGGCCCCGACCGCTCCTCCGTGGACCCCCGGCCTCGCGCGGCCGAGGCGCGGCAGGAGACCGGGCCGAAGCGTGGCGCAGACGTGGGGGGTGACCTCGCCAACCCGCTGACCGGGGCCGGTGGCTGTGGTTAGGCTGGCGCTGGAATGCCGTCGGGAGGAGATCGGTCAGTGGCAGTCAACAGCGGTACGGACACCGGGGCGAGCACCGGGACGGTCGGCGCCGAGCCGGAGCTCGCGCGGAACGGGAAGCCGAAGGTGGACTTCACCGGGGCCGAGTGGCTGTGCAGCAGCCAGGGCGTCGGGGACGTCCAGATCGCGTTCGTGGACGGGTACATCGGGATGCGGGACGGTCGTCAGGAGGACGGGCCGGTCCTGGTCTTCACCCCGGCCGAGTGGCGGGCCTTCGTGCTCGGCGCCCGGGACGGCGAGTTCGACCTCACCTGATCGTCCGCGCCGTCCGGGCGCACCCGCGGAGCGGTCCGAGCTGCAGGGAGAAGTGCGGCGTCCGGGTCCGCTCCGTCGGTGTGTCCGGGGCGGGCGGGTCGGGTGGGTCGCTGATTCCGGTACCGAACATCACAACTGATGATCTTTTGAGCGTGCCCCGTCAGAATTTCTGTTGACTGTTAGACAAACGCAGCTCAGAGTATGAGCACAGGCAGACGCCGTGCCCACCGCCCCCACGCGGCCAGACACGGCGCCTGCTGTTGCGGCCCGGCAGCACTGCCAGGCCATACCTCCCAGTCATCCCCTGCGCACCGGGGTGCGTCGGCCGGTCCCGGCCCACGAGGGGCCGGCAGTCGCCGGGAGGCTGGCACCACCGCCGAGAGCGACTCGGCGGACGGCACCGTTTGCTCGGGACCCGCACGCCCCCACGCGGCGGCGTCCCGAGCAGATCCACGGGAGCGACGGGCCGGGGCCCCGCGGATCTGGCTCTTGTTGCATGGAACTGCAGTGGAACTGTTGGCTTGTGTGTTCGTGCTGTGTGCGACGACGAAGCTGGGTGCTCGGCAGTTCGGCACGACGAGTG
This sequence comes from Kitasatospora sp. NPDC059827, assembly GCF_042731675.1. Classification (NCBI taxonomy): domain Bacteria; kingdom Bacillati; phylum Actinomycetota; class Actinomycetes; order Kitasatosporales; family Streptomycetaceae; genus Kitasatospora; species Kitasatospora sp. NPDC059827. Next base: position 39,814 of record NZ_JBHWIV010000040.1, read on the forward strand.
CACAGTGAGGGATACGCGTGTAGGGCCGCGTTGCGACATGCCGTCCCCCCGGAGGGTGAAACCCAGAACGGCTGTCGTGCTGAACCGAACGTAGCCCGGACGGTTGCTCAGAGTCAACATTGGTCTCTGAGCGTCGACCTCCCGCCCGCCCCCCGTCGGCGTCCCACCCGCCTCGCGAGTGTGGTGTGCCGGACACGTACGATGTTCCCATGTCTTTTCTCCGCCGTCGCTCCGGACAGCCCGCCGGCCCGGACTTCGACGTGCTCGCGATGGACCCGGGTGACTGGCCCGGTGACTTCGGTGCGGCCATGATGACCGGCCCGGACGGCTCCTGCCAGGGGATTTTCCTGCGCTACGACCTGTTCGGCGGCAGAGGCCCGGCGATGTTCATCGGCAACCTCCCCGAGGGGTCGCCCGCCCGGGACACCGGCGACGAGGTGCCCTTCGAGGTGCGGCAGCTGCTCGCGGCGCTGGAGAACGACGAGCCGGTCGAGTTCGCCTCGGCCGAGGACTTCCCGGTGATGCTCGGGGACGACCTGCTGATCGTGAAGAAGGTCAAGGTCAGCGAGGAGCGCGTGTTCTGCGCCCAGTTCGGCCGCAGCGACGGGGTGCTCGTCACCATCGCGTCGTGGGACCGACCGATTTCGGACGACCTGTATCAGCTGTTGAAGCCGCTGCCGGCCGACATGTTCCAGCAGGGCTGATTCCGGCGGGGCCGATTCCGGTACGGCCAACCGTGCCCGCCCGCGGCCCGGTCGGAGCCCGGTCAGGGCTCGGACGCTGCTTGACGGTATCGATCACCGGTTCGTACAGTCGCGAACATGCCGTGCCGTCTCCCGCTGTTGACCCGTCGCAGGCATCTGGACCTGTGCCGGACCGCCGGCGCGGTGTGTCCGGGTCGCTGAGGGGGGATCTCGCCCCCGTGGCGGCGGGTGGCCGACCGGACCGGGTCGGCGCCGAGACCGGGGGGCGGGCCGCGGGCCGGCCTCCGGGGCCGCCGGCCCGTTCGCGCGCCCGTACGGCGTGCCGTCCGCACCCGCTGAGCCCATGCTGCCGCCCGGAGGCACCAGCCCCATGACGACCATCGCCGCCAACGATCGTTCACCGAACGATCGTCCCCGAACCGATCCGTCGGATTCCGGCCATCCCGCACCTTCCGCCCCGCCCGCGCGCCCGGCGGCCCCCGCCCGGCCCTCCCGCCCCACGGCGCCCGTCCCACCCGCTCCCACCGAGACCGCCGCGACCGCCGAGCCCGACCGCTCGGCGGTCGAGGCCGCGCTGGCCGGCCTGCCCCGGGTGGTCGACCTGCTCGCCGCCCGCGCCGAGGAGCACGACCGCGACGCGACCTTCCCGTACCAGGGCATCGAGGCGGTCCACGAGGCCGGGCTGCTCACCCTGACGGTCTCCCAGCGGTACGGCGGACCGGGCGGGACGCTCGCCGACACCGTCCGGGTGCTGGCCCAACTCGGCCGCGGGGACGCCTCGGTGGCCGTGGTCACCGCCTTCACCCTGCTCCAGCACGCCGAGCAGGCCCGCCGCGCGAGCTGGCCGGCGGCCGGCTACCGGCGGCTGCTGACCGAGTCCCGGCGTGGGCCCGCGCTGGTCAACACGCTGCGGGCGGAGCCCGGCGGCCGGCCGGACGAGCCGCTCGGGACGGTGGCCCGACGGGACGACGAGGGCTGGCTGCTGACCGGCCGCAAGACGTACTGCACCGGCGCCGAGGCACTCGCCTGGATGGCCGTCACCGCGCGGACCGACGAACCCGAGCCGCGGGTCGGCACGTTCCTGGTCCGCGGGGAGAGCGAGGGCCTGGAGATCGACCCCACCTGGGACCAGCTCGGCCTGCGGGCCAGCGCCAGCCACGACGTCGTCCTCGACGCGGTGCGGGTCCCGCTCGAACTCGGGCTCGGGCTGCGCACGCCCGGCCGGGAGGACGCGCAGGAGGCCGAACTCGCCCGCGCCTGGCACGACCTGGCCCTCGCCGCGGTGGCGGTCGGGGTCGCCCGGGCCGCCGAGGCCTGGCTGGTCCGCTTCCTGAACCAGCGCACTCCGGCCAATCTCACCGAGCCGCTCGGCACCCTGCCGCGCTACCGCGCCGGGCTCGGCGAGATCGACGCCCAGCTGATCGGCGCCGAGGAGCTGCTGCACGGCCTGGCCCCCCGGGTGGACCGGGGCGAGGCGGACGCCGTGGCCCGGACCGGACCGGCCCACCTGCTGGCCACCCGGGCCGCCACCGCGGCCGTCCAGCAGGCCGTCGCGCTCACCGGCAACCCGGGGCTGAGCCGGCGTCACCCGCTGGAGCGCTACCTGCGGGACGTGCTCAGCAGCCGGGTGCACCTGGCGCCCGAGGAGGCGGTGCTGGACGCCGCCGGCCGGGCCGCCCTGGCGCAGGGCCGCCGGGCATAGCGTCACCGGCCGAGGCGCCGTGCGCCAGGGCCGGTGACGGGTGGTTCGGCGGAGGTGGTCAGCGGGTGCCGACCGCCGCCCGGACCGCGCGGCGGGCCAGTGCGGCGTCGTCGTAGAGCCGGCGGATCATGATCCGCTGCTCCTCGCCGGCGCCCGGCACGTCGTACAGCCGGATCTCCCGCATCAGCACCAGCACCAGGTTCACCAGGAACGCGTCCCGGGCCATGGTGCCGCCGCTCTGGGCGAGTTGGCTGATCTGGCGGCGGGCGGCGGTGTCGCCGGAGAGCACGCCCCAGAGCACCGCCAGGTCGTAGCCCGGCAGGTACCAGCCGGCCTGCTCCCAGTCGACCAGGACCGGCCCGGACGGCGCCAGCAGCATGTTGCTGAGCAGCGCGTCGCCGTGGCACAGCTGCAGCGGGGTGTTGCCCAGGCCGTGCAGCAGGCCGCGCAGGTCGCCGGCGTCCCGGTCGGTGAGCTGGCCCACCGAGTGGTAGCGGGCGATCTCCAACTGGTAGTCCAGGCGCGGCTGGAACACGTCGCTCGGCGGCCGCCAGAGGTTCAGCGTCCGGACGGCGCCGAGCAGCGCGCGGACCTCGCCCGGGGTGGGCGCGTTGACCGGGTGGCGCTCCCGGGCGGCCGGGCGGCCGGGGATCCGCTCCATGACCAGCACGCACCGGTCGTGGTCGGCCGCGACCAGCCGGGGCAGCCGCACCGGCGGGCGGTGCCGGACGAACGCCCGGTAGACCGCGACCTCGTGGTGGAAGTCGGCCACCAGCTGCTCGAAGTACTCACTCCGCACCGCCTGCGGCGCCAGGCACTTGGCGACCACCGGCGCCCGCCCGATGGTGCCCGCCACCAGGATGTGGCGGCTGCCCTCGCGCAGGACCTGGCGCGGGGTGAACGCCGGACATATCCGCGCGATGCTCCCCAGCGCGGCCCGCACCGACGGGGTCTGCAGCGCCGCCGGGTCGATCCGCTCGGGCCCGAGCGGCTGGCCGGGTCGCCGGGTGCGCAGCACCTGGCCGTCGGCCTGCCGGGCCAGCGGGAGGCGGTGGCCGGCCGGGGGGGCGGCCTCGGGGGTGCGCAGTCCCAGCGCCGTGCGGCCGACCGGGACGCGGGCGTCCGCGGCCCGGCCCTCGGTGCCCCGCGGGGCCACCGGACGGCTCGCCGGGGGCACCTGCCTGGGCCCCGGACGGCCGGTGGCTGCGGTGGGGGGGCGCAGCGCGGTGCGGCTCGCGGTCGGCGTGGGGGTCGTCGCTGAGGAGTACATGGGCTGAGGGTGGTCCCTTCCGGTCCGTCTGCGGGTTCGCCCCGCGGGGCGGGGGAGGGCTGGTGCCGCGTGCTTCCTGGCGTGACGGCGGCCCTGCTTCGGTGGGTGGTGCGCGGGCGCCGGGCACGGACGAGGGGTCAGGAACCCCTGTTCGACGGCGTCCCGGTCGTCCGCACCCTGGGGAATGCGGTCGACCGGACTGCCGTGGCCGTGCCCGGCGCCCCCGCGCCACCCGGCCGCGCCACCCCCTCGGGTGAGGACCGGGAGCGTCCCGTGCCACGGTCGGGGGACTGCCCCGACGCTGGTGGGACGCCGCCCGACCCGAGGGGCGAGGTGGCGCATCCCTACAACACACCCGTCGGGCACTGGCTTAGTAGTCTGGCGGGCCCTGGCGAACGGTGGCGAATGCTCGCCTGGCACTTGCCGGAGCCTCTAGCCTCGGAGGTGCCGAGGAACCTGGGGGCTTCATTTGAGCAGGGAACCCAACACCCGACTCGCCGATCTGTTCGTCCTGACCGGATGGTCCAAGGGCGAACTGGCCCGGCTGGTCAACCGTCGGGGTGCCGCGATGGGTCAGCAGCAGCTGTCCACCGACACGTCGAGGGTACGGCGGTGGATCGAGCAGGGGGAGATCCCGCGCGATCCGGTGCCGAGGGTGCTGGCGGCCGTGTTCACGGAGCGGCTCGGACGTGTCGTCACCACTGAGGACCTCGGTCTGGAACGACACCGGCCCACCAGGTCCGGAGCGGAGCCGTCCGCAGCAGTCCCGTGGTCGCCGGATCGAACAGCCGCGGTCCTCACCGAGTTCACGGGAATGGACCTCATGCTGAACCGACGTGGATTGGTGGGCGCCGGAGCCGCGCTCACGGCCGGGGCGGTCGTCGCCGACTCCCTCAAGGGCTGGCTGGGCGGGGACGCGGTCGCGTACGCGGCCTCCCTGCCGGGCCCGCGCCAGGTGGTCACCGGGGGCGGCGCGCGCCCGGTGGTCGAGGTGTACGACGCGGGCCCGGTCGGGCTCGACGAGGTGGAGTCGCTGGAGCGCTCGGTGCAGGTGTTCCGGGCCTGGGACGCCGCGCGCGGCGGCGGGCTCCAGCGCAAGGCGGTGGTCGGCCAGCTCAACGAGGTCGGCGGCCTGTTGACGCACCGGCACGCCCCGGTGGTGGAGCAGCGGCTGTGGCTGGTCGCGGCCAACCTGGCGGTGCTGGCCGGCTGGATGTCGCACGACGTGGGCCTGGAGCCCACCGCCCAGAAGTACTTCACGATGGCGGCCGAGGCCGCCAAGGAGGCCGGCGACCGGCCGCGGGCCGGCGAGGCGATCTCCCGGGCGGCCCGGCAGATGGTGCACCTCGGCCGGGCCGACGACGCGATCGACCTGATGTCGGCGGCCAAGGCGGGCGGCGGCCTGCTGCTGCCCAGAGCGCGGGCGATGTTCAACACCGTCGAGGCCTGGGCGCACGCCTCGATCGGGCACTCCCAGGACACCTACCGGCTGCTCGGCGAGGCGGAGGACCTCTTCGCCGAGGACGCGCCGGAGCCGCCGCCGACCTGGATGCAGGTCTTCGACGAGGCCGAGCTGCGCGGCATGCAGGCGCTGGTGCTGCGCACCCTGGCCGAGCACGACCCGGCGGCGGCCCCGCGGGCGCGGCGGCACGCGGAGCGGGTGATCACCCTGCGGGAGGGCACCGGACAGCTGCGGTCGGCGCTGTTCGACCGGATCACCCTGGCCTCGGTGCACTGGATCACCGGGGAGCCGGACGCGGCGGAGTTCCAGGCCAAGATGGTGATGAACCTGATCGGCCAGAACTCCTCGCACCGGACCTGGGACCGGCTGCGGGAGATGTACCGGCTGACCGCCCGGTACCGGGGGCTGCCGGTGGTGGACGAGCTGCGGGTGGAGCTCGGGCGGGAGCTGCGGGCGGCGGACGCGAAGAACCGGCCGCGGCCGTCGTGAGACGGGCGGCCGGTCCGGGGTCGGAGCGGGACGGAGCCGGTCGGGCGGGGCGCGAGCGGGAAGGGCCCGGTCGGGAAGGGCGCGAGGGGGAAAGGCCCGGGCGTGAAGGGCCCGGGGTTCAGGTCGGCGGGGCCGGCCGGAGCAGCATCCGCAGCGCGGTGACGGTGCCGTCGGCGTCGAGCACGGGCTCGCCCGCGCACTCGACGTGGTCGTGCCGTCCGCCGGGGCGTCGGATCCGCAGGGTGCCGGCGGCCGGCCGGCCGTGCACCAGGGCGTCGGTCATCATCCGCCGCAGCAGCGGCCGGTCCGCCTCGGGGAGGCGGTCGGGCAGCCGGTCCAGGCTGAGCGGGCCGCGGCCCGGGTCGCAACCGAGGAGGAGGTAGGTCGCCTGGTCCCAGCGGACTCCGTCGGTCAGCAGGTCCCACTCGGCCGAGCCGACGGGCCGGTCCTCGCCGGTGCCGCCGCCGAGGTGGGGCCCGGACGGCTCCTGCGCCGTGCCGTCCACTCTGCCGTCCGTTCCGCTGTCGGAGCCGTCGTCGGCGTTGCCGTCCGCGCCCGCCCGGGCGCCGTCCACCACCGTGGCGGTGTCCGGCGGGCGGGCGGTGCCTGAGGACATGTTCATGACGGGTCCATCGCTCGGTGTGTCCCCCCGTGTGCGGGGTGTCGTGGTGGTGAGAAGACTGTCGCACAGCGTTCCGGGCGGTGTGGGCGATTTGGACAGAACGCAGGCAAAGTTCCCCTGGCATATGCCACTGTGGCAGCGGCCTTCGTCGCCCTGTGTGCGGAAGGGGGTCCGAGGCGGTAACCTTCGGTGATTCCGGCGCCCGGGCGCCCACCGCAGTACCGACCAGAGACCCCGGCGACGGAAATCCCGTTGCCACTACGACCGCCGCAACGGATGCTGACCTCATGTTCGAGCCAGTGATAGCACCTAGCGCCAGCCTCCTTGGCCTCCTGCAACGAGGCCGTGGTGACGGGCAGCTCCATGCGCTGGCCGCCGACCGTGCCGAGGCCATCGCCGCGCTGGAGGAATGCGTCACCAGGGATCCGCGGGCCGACTGGCAGGTCGAGAGCCGCTCCCTCTACTACGCACGCCTCTACATGGAGCTGGAGGCCTCCCTCGAGGGCATCGAGGACCACCTCCACTCCGCCGAGGACCTCGTCAGCGACGACGAGAGCCGCACCGGCCTCGCCCTCTCCGTCCTGGGCCACCTCGCCGCCTACGGCCGGCGCGACGCGCTGCTGATGCTGCGCGAGTACGCCGCCACGGGGGCCAACTGGGCCTGGGCCCTCGACGAACTCGCCCTGCGCGACGACGACCGGGGCCTGCTGCTGCTCGGGACGGCCGTGCTGGACCGGTTCCCGCCGGGCCCGGAGGGCGACGCCGAGCTGCGCGACTTCATCCGCAACGCCTACGAACCCAGGCCCTGGCGGCTCTGGGCGGCCTACCACCCGAGAGTGGCCGCCGCCGCCGAGCAGTCGCCCTTCGACCTCTGGCAGCGCCAGCTCAACCGCGGTGGCGTCACCCCGGGCTGGTCCACCGCCGACGTCCTGGCCTGGGCCGACCAGGGCCAGCTGGGCGACCTCGGCGCCGGTGCCTTCCTGAGCCGCCCCGAGCCCGTGCGCACCGACGAGGACCGTTCCGGCCCCGACGCGGTGGACCGCCGGGCCGCCGCGGCCGCCCGCTGTCTGACCGCCGTGGTCCGCCCCGAGGACCGTCCGCTCCTGCTGGAGGCCGCCCGGGACGGCCTGCCCGGCGCCCGGCGGGCCGCCCTGCGCTACCTGGTCGACCAGCGCGACCGGGCCGCCCTCGAACTGATCGAGGCCGCCGCAGCTGACGTGGACGACCGGATCGTCCGGGCCGCGTTGGAGCTGCTCGGCCGGATGCGCGGCCCCGAGGTGCTGGCGCAGGCCCGCCGCTGGGCCGACCCGGCCAGCGGGGGCGCCGACAGCGCGCTCGGCGAGACCGCCGTGCGCCTGCTCGCCGACGCGGGCGAGCCGGCCGACGCCCCGCTGGTGGTCGCCGGTCTGCGCCGCTGGATCTCCGTGCACGGGGTCAGCGGTACCGGGCTCGGGTCCCTGGTCGACGGTGCGGGGCGGCTGGCCGCCGCCGACGCCGTCCCGGTCCTGCGCCACGTCTACGGGGAGGCCGCCTCCTCCGAACTGCGCGGCCGCGCCGCCCGGGCGCTGGCCGTGACCGATGTGCGCTTCCCCGAGGGGCCCGCCGTCGAGTGCCTCTGGGACTGCGAGGAGTCCACCCGCGAGCTCGCCGCGCGCCACGTCGCCACCACCGGCGACGCGCGTGTGCTGGAGCGACTGCGCAGGCTCGCCGCCGACCCGGCCGAGGAGGCCGAGGTCCACGCCGCCGTACGCGGCCGGCTGACCGCCCGGGAGCCCGGGCGGTAGGTCCGTCGGCACCGGGTGGGCCGGGGCACCGTGTCGGTGCCCCGGCCCACCGCTTTCCCGGGCCGTTCCGGCCACCGGTGGAACGGCGTTCTACTTGACCGAGCCCGCGTCCGGCGCCAGCACGCCGCCCGCCACCAGACCGATGATCAGAACGCCGAGCAGCACCCGGTACACCACGAACGGCAGGAAACTGTTGTTCGAGATGTACCTGAGGAACCAGGCGATCGCCGCGTAGCCGACCGCGAAGGCGATCAGGGTGGCCAGGATCGTCGGACCCCAGGCCGGTGCCGGGCCCTCGCCGATCTTGAACAGCTCCAGCGTCCCCGAGGCGAGCACCGCCGGGATCGCGAGCAGGAACGAGTAGCGGGCCGCCGCCTCCCGGCTGTAGCCGAGCAGCAGGCCCGCGCTGATCGTGCCGCCGGAGCGGGAGACCCCGGGGATCAGCGCCAGCGCCTGGGCGAAGCCGTAGGCGGCCGCGTGCGGCAGGGTCAGGTCGGTGATCGGACGGGCGTGGCGGACGGCGCGGGTGCGGTCCGCGAGGGCCAGCACGAGGCCGAACACGATCAGCGTGGTGCCGATGACCCGCAGGTCGCGCAGGTGGGTCTCGATGGAGTCCTGGAACAGCTTGCCGAGGACGCCGATCGGCAGCGTCCCGAGGATCACGAACCAGCCCGTCCGGGCGTCCGGATCGGAGCGCAGCGCCGGGCGGAACAGCGACAGTGCCCAGGTGCGGACGATCGAGGCGATGTCCCGGCGGAAGTAGATCAGTACGGCGGCCTCGGTGCCGAGCTGGGTGACGGCGGTGAAGGCGGCGCCCGGGTCGTCCCAGCCCAACAGGGCCGAGAACACCCGCAGGTGGGCGCTGGAGGAGATCGGCAGGAACTCGGTGAGCCCCTGGACCAGGCCGAGAACGGCCCCGTGGAACCAGTCGATCACCGAACACCCGCCGGGGGTATCGGGCGGGCGTGGCGGGGGTGCGGCATGGGCGGGTCCTCGCGGGTCGGAGCGGGCGTGCGGACGACCGCGACCCGCGCGACCCCGGGCCGCGCACGGGCCCGGCGCGCGGCCGATGGTACGGGGTGAAGGTAACAGTTCTTTGTTCACCCTTTAATCGGACTTTGCGCACCGGGCTCGCACCGGGCTCGCACCGGGCCCGCGCCGGGCTAGCCGGCGGGCCGGGCCCGGACCCAGGTGCGATCGTCCGTCAGGTACGTCTCGATCCGCAGCCCGGCGTCCGCCAGGGCCTCCTCGAAGGCCGCCGTCGAGAGCGGGCGGGACAGGAAGGTCTGGGTCCAGGTGCCGTCCGGGAAGACGTACTCCGTCCGGACCGAATTCACCCCGGCACCGACCGGTGTCGCCGAGAGGATCCTGGCCACCCCGTCCGTCCCGGCGATCCGGCTCTCCCGCGGCACGTTCCGGTGCCAGTCCTCGCCCTCGCGCTGCACCAGGACGCAGCCGTCCCCGGCGACGTGGCGACGGCAGGTCTCCAACAGGCCCTGGCGGACGGCCGGATCGCCGGCGTGCACCAGGAAGGAGGCGAGCAGCACGACGTCGAAGCGCTCGCCGAGGTCCAGCCGCTCGATCGGGCTGCGCACCGTACGGACCTCCGGGCGCACCCGGGCGAGCATCTCGGCGGACTCGTCCACCGCCGTCACGGCGAAGCCGCGCTCGACCAGCGGGTGGGTCATCCGGCCGACGCCGCAGCCCAGTTCGAGGATCCGGGCGCCGGGCGGGGCGGCCGCCTCGATCACGTCCGGGGCGTCGCCCACCGGGAGGCGGGTCCACACCTCCACCGCGCAGCCGTCCGGGGTGATCGCGCCCGCGCCCGTGCCCTCGTAGCCCTCACGCCGCCCGTGGTGCTCGTGCGCGCCGCCGTTCTCGTGCAAGTCGTTGCCCATGGGGGCCATCGGAACACGCGCGGGGCGGGGAGGGAAGGCGGTCCGGGCGGCTTTCGGTCAGCCCGTCAGGAGCTCCAGATCCGCCAAGGTGGCGCGCAGCCAGGCGAGTTCGGCCTCGGTGGTGGCCCGGGCGGTGAGCAGCAGGCCGCGCCGGAAGGGGTCGGCGAACTCCTCGGCGCTGCGTGGGCGCTCGCCCTCGTAGAAGAAGCTGGCCGGCTCGGACAGGAAGGTCAGCCGGCGGCGGAGCACGGCGGCCTGGGCGGCCGGGTCGTCGAGGTGGCGGAGGAAGGAGACCACGGTGGTCCAGCGGTTGCCGTCGCTGATGTCGAGCGGCTCGGGTGCGCGCAGCCGGTCGAGCAGTGCGGTGCGGCCGGCTCCGGTCAGGTGGAGGGTGTGCCGGGGCGCGGCGGCGCTGCCGGGCTCGGTCTCGCGCACCAGCAGGCCGTCGGCCTCCAGTCGCTTGATCGCGGGGTAGAGCGAGCCGTCGCTGATCGGGCGGATGTGACCGGTGAGCGCGGCGAGGTGGCGACGCAGTTCGTAGCCGTGCAGCGGGCGGTCGTACAGGAAGCCGAGGATCGCGAGCTTGAGCATGGGGCCACTCTCCCAGATCGGTGTCTCGGTGCGCCGGTATATCGATTCCGGTATACCTCGGTTTCGAGGTATGGTCTGGCCTCGGCAGTCCCGAACCGGAACCGCCGAGCGACCCGACCCAGGAGTGTGTGCACGTGCGCGAGGCCCCCGTCACCCCGAACGGCGACCGGATCCGCTGGGTCGAGCTGCCCGGCGCCGAGCCCGCCCGGCTCTACCTGCACGGCCTCGGCGCCAGCTCGCCGGTCCACTTCGCGGCCGCCGCCGCCCACCCGCTGCTCACCGGACGCCGCGCACTGCTGCTCGACCTGCTCGGCTTCGGGATCAGCGACCGGCCCACCGACTTCGGCTACACCCTGGAGCAGCACGCCGACGCGGTCGCCACGGCCGTCGCGGCGGCCGGGCTCCGGCAGGTCGAGGTGGTCGCCCACAGCATGGGCGGCGCGATCGCGATCGTCCTGGCGCACCGCCACCCCGGGCTGGTCTCCCGGCTGGTCCTGGTGGACGCCAACCTCGACCCGATCGCGCCCGACCCCGAGCGGATCGGCAGCAGCGGGATCGCGGCCTGCACCGAGGCCGAGTTCCTGGCCGGTGGCCGGGCGGAGGTCGCCGAACGGGTCGGCCCGTCCTGGTGGGCGACCATGCGGCTGGCCGGGCCCGAGGCCCTCCACCGCAGCGCCGTGCACCTCGCCCGGGGCAGCGAGCCGACCATGCGCGCACTGCTGCTCGGACTCGACCTCCCGCGCACCTTCCTCCACCCGGAGGCGGACGCCCCCGCGGACGCCGACGGCCTGCGCGCGGCCGGGGTCCGGGTGGTGGAGGTGCCGGACTGCGGGCACACCATCATGCTCGACAACCCGGACGGCTTCGCGGTGGCGGCCGCCACGGCGCTCGGGGGGCCGACTCAGGCTGCCGACCAGGTCGGGGGGCCGACGCAGACTGCCGACTAGGTCGGACGGGACGGCCGGAGAGGTTCCGGACGGTGGTCGGCGGCCCGTACCGCCGTGAACCGGACCCGTACCCCCGGCGCCAGCAGTGCCGCCGGCTCCCGGGCCGGGTCCCAGAGCGCCAGCGCCGTCCGCCCGATCAGCTGCCAGCCGCCGGGGGACGGGCTCGGGTAGACGCCGGTGTACGTCCCGGCCAGGGCCACCGAGCCGGTCGGGACGGCGCTGCGCGGGGTGGCCCGGCGCGGCACCCCGTACCGCGGCGGCAGTCCGGTGAGGTAGCCGAAGCCGGGGGCGAAGCCGCAGAAGGCGACCACGTACTCGGGCTCGGTGTGGATCCGTACGGCCGCCTCGGCGGAGACGCCCCAGCGTGCCGCGACCTCCGCGAGGTCGGCGCCGTCGTACACGGTCGGGATCTCCACCAGCGGCCCGCCCGCGGTCGTGGCCGCCGTCGGGCGGGCGGTGCGCAGCAGCGCCGCCAGCGCGGTGACGTCCGCGACCTCGTCCAGCAGGACGGTGCGGGCGGCGGGCACGATCTCGCCGACCTCGCCGAGCTCCCCGCCGGTCTGCCGGTCGCGCAGCCAGCCGTACAGCGCGGCGACCTCGGCCGTCCCCGGGAGCTCGACCAGCAGCGCCCGCTCGCCGACCCGCCGCACGGACGCGCCCGCGCCGAGCGGGTCGCCGAGCGGTCCCCTGTCGGGCGGGTCCCCGCCGAGCCGCTCCCCGGCGCCGCCCGTCACGCGAACGCCTCGACCCGCACCCCGGCCGAGGCGAGTGCCCCACGGATCCGCCAGGCGAGCTGGGCGGCGCCGGGGGTGTCGCCGTGGACGCACAGCGAGCGGGCCTCGACGGCGATCCGGTCGCCGCCGACGGCCTCCACCGTGCGGTCCCGGGCGATCCCGACGGCCCGGGTGATGACCGTTTCGGGGTCGTGCACCACCGCGTCGGGCTCGCGGCGCGGCACGAGGGTGCCGGCCCAGGTGTAGGCGCGGTCGGCGAAGGCCTCGGCGACCACCGGCAGTCCGACCCCCTCGGCGACGGCGAGCAGCCGGGAGCCGGGCAGTCCGAGGACGGGCAGCGGCCCGTCGCAGACCGCGCCGGCCCGCAGCACCCCGGCCACCACGGCCTCGGCCTGTTCGGAGTCGGAGACCACCCGGTTGTAGAGCGCGCCGTGCGGTTTGACGTAGGAGACCCGGGAGCCGGCGGCCCGGGCGAAGACCTGGAGGGCGCCGATCTGGTAGGCGATCTCGTCGGCGAGTTCCTCCGGTGGGACGTCCATGGCGCGGCGGCCGAAGCCCGCGAGGTCGCGGTAGGAGACCTGGGCGCCGATCCGGACGCCGCGTTCGGCGGCCAGGGCGCAGACCCGGCGCATCGTGGACGGGTCCCCGGCGTGGAAGCCGCAGGCGACGTTGGCGCTGGTCACCACGGAGAGCAGGGCCTCGTCGTCGGTCAGGGTCCAGCGTCCGAACCCCTCGCCGAGGTCCGCATTGAGATCGATCACCGCATCGGCCACGCCCGTCCGCCTCCCAGCAGCTGTTGAGCCAGATGGTAGGGCCTGGCGGTGAAGCCCGTTGCCCGTCACCCGGACGGCCGACGGACCCACCGGCGCGCAGCCGTCACGCACGCGCCCCGGGGCGGCACCCCGGGGCGGTCGGCTCAGTTCGCGGCAAGGCGTTCCTGGAAGGAACGTTCCAGCGGGCGCAGGGCACGGAGCACGATCAGCAGCGGAATGACACCGAAGACGCCGAACGACATGTCGATGAATCGCCACGCCAGCGGGATCCCGCGCAGCGGTCCGCAGATCAGCGCCAGCGGGATCACCGCGCCGCAGGCGAGCACCGCCCAGCGGATCACCCAGATGTTGCGGACCGGGTCCTTGAGCGGCCCCCAGAAGGCGGCGCCGATCACCAGGTGGGCGAAGGCCAGCCAGTCGCTGCCGTACGCCAGGAAGGGGTAGCTCCGGTTGGTCTCGACGAGGCCGGTGTGGACCCGCTCGAACCAGGCCGCGGCGCCCGGGAAGCGGTCGGCCAGCGGGGCGGCCGGGCCGGTGGCGAGGTCGACCAGCCAGCCGGTCTCGGTCTCCAGCGGGAAGGCGGTCAGGCCGCTCAGCACCAGGCAGACCAGGAAGAACCCGAGCCAGCGCCGGACCCGCCGCAGGATGACCGCAGGATCGCCGTCCATCACGCACACCTCCCGCGCGCGCCGGGCGCGCGCCCATGCCGGTTGTGCAGGCGGGCCTTGTCCCGTCTGCGTACGGCCGACTCTAGACCCTCGATTTGAACGTGTTCAACACGGCCCCCGGGAAGCCGACGACGCTCGGGCGACCGCCCCCGGACGACCGCCCCCGGACGCACCGGTGCCCGGGCGCCGAAGCGGCACCCGGGCACCGGGAGGGGGTGCGGCTACGCCGTGTACGTGAACGTCATCGGCGCGCTGGTGCCGCCCGCCGTGGTGACCGTCACGTCCACCGGCCCGGGCCCGCCGGCCGGCGGCGCGTACGCCGTGCAGTACTGCGGGCCGCAGGAGACCCGGTTGGCGGGCACCCCGCCGAACCGCACCGCGCCGTACGTCAGGTTGCGGCCCGCGATGGCGACCGAGGTGCCGCCGGCCACCGGCCCGGTGGCCGGGCCCAGGTAGGTGACCACCGGCGCGGGCGGCGCCGGCGGGGCGGCGCCGGTGTAGTCGAAGGTGACCGGTGCCGCGGCCGTGCCGCCCGGGGTGACCACGCTGACCGGGGCGCTGCCGGATCCGCCCGGGGTGGTCACCGTGCAGGCGGTGTCGGTGCAGCTGCCCGGCGCCGGGACGCCGCCGACCAGCACCATGCCGTGGGCCAGGTCGCTGCCGCTGACGGTGACCGCGGTGCCGCCGGTGCCCGGGCCGGTGGTGGTGTCCAGGCCGGTCACGGCCGGCGCGTTCGGGACGGCCGGCGTCGGGGTGCTGCCGTCCAGTGCCACGATCGCGACGTGGCCGGTCGGGTCGGTGTCGTTCGGGTTGCCGACGGTGGCGACCAGCCGGCCGGACGCCTTGGTCGGGTCGCCGTAGAGCTTCACCTTCATGAACTCGGAGAACCCGGCCCGCCGGGAACCCACCAGGACGGCGTCCAGGTGGCGGCCGTCCGGCGAGACGGTCTCGGTGAAGGTGTAGTCGTACGGCGTGGAGTAGAACATCGCGCCGTCGGTGGTGAGGCCCTGCGGCAGGTCGAGGGTGATGTGGGTCGGCCCGGTGAGGTCGGCCGTGCCGGCCGAGGTCCAGCTGACCGAGAACTGGCCCGGTCCGGGCGGGGCGGTGCGCGGCAGGTAGCCGTTCAGTGAGACCGTCACGTGCTGCGCGGAGGGGCCGGGCGTATCGGTCGGCGCGGCCGTGGCGGCGGCGGCGCCGGTGACGAGGGTGGTCACGGACAGCGCGGCGGCGAGGCCGGCTTTCGCCAGTCGGGTGATCATGGGTCGATCATCACCGAACCATCGCGCTGACCTCACGGTTTTCTCGCATGACCGTTCGAGAATGGCGGAATCCCGTCGAAACCCCGTTCCGTTTCGGCCCCGGGGACCGCCGCCCAGCTGCCGCTCCGCCCGTCCACAAGGTCCGTTTCGGTCGATGTCGGTGCGAACCTCTAATCTTGTCCACCGTGACCGTCATCGCTGACCCGCCCACCGAGCCCGGCCTCCGCCCGGCCGCCGGCGCCGCCGTGCCTGCACCGCGGCCCGCGCCCGGCCCCGCCGCCGACGAGGGCCTGGCCCGCCGGCTCAAGGCGCTGGCCTGCACCGCCCCGCTGCACGACCTGGACAACCGCAAGGTCAACCTGGCCGGCGAGTACGGCGGCTACGCGATGGCCGAGGTCGGCCTCGCCGCGATCGACCTGGTCACCCTGCACATGGACTTCGACACCGGGGCCGACCGCGAGATAGTGCTCGCCCGGATGCTGCCCCGGGTCGCCGCCCAGGCCCCGCGCCGGCCCGCCCCCGAGCACGAGCGGGTCGCCCGCTGGGTGCTGGAGTCGCTGATCAACGTCGGCAGCGTGGACCGCGGCTTCCGCGCCGTCTACGGCACCTTCGGCGCCGACGGCGAGTACGTCCGCCGGGACTACGACTTCAAGCTGATCGAGGAGGTCCCCGGCCCCGACGGCGGCGTCTACCTGCGCACCACCGACGAGGCGGTCAACGTCCTGGTCGGCGCGCTCGACACCGACGTCACCTCGGCCCAGATCGCCGCCGAGGTCAAGCTGGAGGTGCTGATCCGCCGCGGCCGCCTGGCCGACGCCCAGCTCGCCGCCGAACAGGCCCGCTACCGCACCGTCCAGTACGCCGAGACGCTGCGCCGCGCGCTCGACGCCACCCGCCGCAACGTCCGCGCGGTCGACTGGATGCAGGCCGTCCCGGACCTCATCGACGAGGCGCTGGACCACATCGCCGACCGCTACCGGCACGAGAACGCGATTCTCACCAACATCCGCAAGGCCCGCGACGAGGCCGAGGACCAGGAGCACAAGCGCCGCGCCGCCGAACTGGTCGACATCGTCAAGGACTGCATCCGCCGCCACACCCAGCTCCAGACCCGGCTGCTGGAGGCCGGGCCGCTGTTCCGCGCCGAGCAGGACCGGCAGGCCTTCGCCACCCCCGGCGCCCGCAGCGGCATCGACCTGTACGGCCAGCTGCTCGCCCCCGTGCTGCGGCTCCCGGTGGAGCAGGCCGTCCGGCCCACCGGCGCCTTCTTCGCCCGCGGCGCCGGACTGCGCACGCCCGTCTCGGTCCGGGTCGCCGACCTGGTCGACCTGCTGCTCACCCCGCCGGTCGAGCGCGAGCACCTCGGCGCCGAACTGCCCGACCCGGACCTCGTCGCCACCCCGGACGACAGCCGCTTCTCCGAGGCCCAGCTGGAAGCCGCCCAGGTCCTGCTCGACCTGCCCCCGGACGCCCCCCGCCGGCTCTCCGGCCTGCTCGCCGACGCCCGCAAGCAGGACCCGGAACTCCCGTACCTGGTCGCCCTGCTGGCCGTGCACGCGGCCAGCCCGCCGGTCGGCACCGCCTACCGCCAGGGCGAGGAGCGGCTGCTGTTCGCCGTGGACGACGGCACCCCGCTGCGCGACCGGGAGTTCGGCGGCGCCGACCTGATCGTCGGCAGCGCCCTGCTCGACGCGGTCGGCATGGCCGCCGACCGCAAGGACGCCGGCTGACCGGCCCGGCCGCGACACCCACAGGCACCCCCGTTGACGAACCACCCCCACCGCGCCACCCCCGAGGAGCACCGTCCGTGACGACCCACCACGACACGTCCTGGGCGGCCGAGACCGAACCCGCGGCCCCCGCGCCGATCACCCCGGCCGACGTCGCCGACGCCGCCCGGCTGGTCTCCTTCGGCCTCCAGGCCAAGCTGCTCCCCGCCCGCGACGCCGAGTACGCCGAACTCGTCCGCCGCCACCGCGAGGACCCGCCGTTCGCCCGCCTCGCCGACGCCGTCGCCACCGGCATGGGCCTGGTCGTCCTGGAGGTCTCGCCGCGGGCCGGCATGGCCGTCGCCGCCGCCGAGGAGTCGCTGTTCGCCGTCCGGATGGGCGACTACTCGCGCCGCGCCGCCTCCGAGTCCACCGACCGCTTCCTGCACGGACTGGCCCACCTCGCCGTCGCCGCGATGGCCTTCCCCCGCCCCGAGGACCTCGCCGACGACGGCTACCTCGGCCGGATCACCGTCAACGGCGTCGACTCCTTCGTCCGCCAGGCCTGCCGCCGCCTGGAGGAGCAGGCCGACGCCGAGGGCGCCAACACCGACCCGGCCAGCGACGCCCCCGGGCTGGAGGCCGCCTGGCGGGTCTGGGCCCGGCGCACCGCCACCGGCGCCACCAAGGACGCCCGCCGGCTCTCCGGCTCCACCATCGGCATCGTGGCCAAGGCGGTGATGTTCCTGGTCGACTCCGGCTTCCTGCAGAAGGTCTCCGACGACTCCGGCGGCACCTACCGCACCACCGCCCGCTACCAGCTCCAGGTCCGCGACCTGGCCGGCGGCGCCGCGATGGCCGAACTGCTCGACCTCGGCATCGTCCCGGTCTCCGACGGCACCGCCAGCCTGCTGCCGCCGGACACCGGCGACGAGCTGGTCGCCGACGCCGGCCTGCCGTTCCACTCGCTCTGATCGCTCTGACAACCCCATAAGACGCACGGAGAACCGCCGCACATGTACGAGCTCAACCGGGTCCGCCTCTACTCGATCGGACCGGCCGGCGCGCGCTACGCCGACACGGTGCTCGACCTGCGCGGCGTCGGCGAGCCCGTCGCCGACCCGGCCCCGCAGCAGATCGGCCTGTTCGGCGAGGACACCGAGGGCCCGGTCCGCCGCCCCGCCCCGGCCGGCGTGCTCTTCCTGGAGAACGGCGGCGGCAAGTCCGTCCTGCTCAAGCTGATCTTCTCGGTGATGCTCCCCGGCCACCGCAACACCCTCGGCGGCGCCAGCTCCGGCGTGCTGCGCAAGTTCCTGCTCGCCGACGACTGCGGCCACGTCGCCCTGGAGTGGCAGCACACCGTCACCGGCGAACCGATCGTGGTCGGCAAGGTCAGCGAGTGGCGCGGCCGCCAGGTCTCCTCCGACCCGCGCAAGTTCGCCGAGACCTGGTACTCCTTCCGTCCCGGCCCCGGCCTCACCCTCGACTCGCTCCCCGTCGCCGAACGGGTCAGCCTGGTCGGCGACCAGAAGGCCCGCGGCCGCCGCCGCACCATGAAGGGCTTCCGCGACGCCCTCACCGAGGCCGGCAAGGCCCACCCCCACCTCGACCTGGTCTTCGAGGACGGCCACGACCGCTGGACCGAGCACCTCGGCGAACTCGGCCTCGACCCCGAACTCTTCCGCTACCAGCGCGAGATGAACGCCGACGAGGGCGAGGCGGCCGGCCTCTTCGCGGTCAAGCAGGACAAGGACTTCACCGACCTGCTGCTGCGCGCCGTCACCGACACCCGGGACACCGACGGCCTGGCCGACCTCGTCCACGGCTTCGCCGCCAAGCTCGGCCTGCGCTCCGAACTCACCGCCGAACGCGACTTCACCGCCGGCTCGCTCGACCTGCTGGAACGCATCGTCGAGGCCACCGCCGCCCGCGAGACCGTCCGCGAGGCGCACCGCACCGCCGAACGCCGCGCCCGCCGCCTCGCCCACGCCCTCACCTCCCGCGCCGCCGCCGAACGCGACCGCGCCCAGGACCTCGCCATCGAGGTCGCCGCCGCCGTGAGCGCCGTCACCGCCGCCGAGTCCGACCGCACCCGGCACAGCCTGATCGCCGACGAACTCACCCACCGGCACGCCACCCTGAGCCTCGCCGCGGCCACCGCCGAGGCCGCCACCCTGCGCCGCGAACTCATCGACGCCCGCACCCTGCACTCCGCCTGGCAGGCCGCCGAGGCCGTGCTGCGCCAGCGCGCCGCCGCCGACCGGGTCGCCCGGGTCGCCGTCGCCATCCGCGAGGCCGAACTGGACGCCGCCCCGGCGCTCGCCGCCCGCGCCCGCGCCGCCGGCGCGCTCGCCCGCGCCCTGGAAGCCGCCGCCGAGGCCGCCGAGACCCGCGCCGACACCGAGGAGCAGCGAGCGAGCGAGCTCCAGGACGACGGCGGCAAGGCCCAGTCCGCCGCCACCGAGGCCGCCACCGCCGCCCAGAAGGCCCGCAGCGAGGCCGAGCACCTGCGCCAGCGCCTCGCCGAGGTCGAGCAGGAGACCGAGGCCGCCGTCGAGGCCGGCTTCATCGACTCCGACGGCGACGCGGACCCGGCCCGCGCCGCCCTGCACGCCGCCGACGTGGAGCAGGCCGCCGCCGCGGCCCTCGCCCAGGCCCGGACCGTCGCGGAGGCCTGCGCCACCCGGCTGCGCGAGGCCGCCGCCGCCACCTCCCGCGCCGAACTCGCCGCCGAACGGGCGGGCGACGCCCGCAAGGACGCGGCCCGCGCGCTGGCCGCCGAGCAGCGCACCGCCGCCCTGCTCGCCACCGAGCAGCGCCTCGCCGACCTGCTCTCCCTCACCCCCTACCAGGAGGGCGCCGAGGAGGACGCCGGCTTCCTCACCCCCGCCGTGCTCGACCGCAACGCCGAGTACCTGCGCGAACTCCTCGACGAGGCCATCGCCACCGCCGAACGCACCCTGTTCGACCTGCGCACCGCCGCCGCCGACGACTCCCGCATCCTCGCAGCCCTCGGCGACGGCGGCCTGCTGCCGCCCGGCCCCGACGTGCTGGCCACCGTCGAGTACCTCGCCGAGCACGGCATCCCCGCGCTGCCCGGCTGGCGCTACCTCGCCCAGTCCGTCGACCCCGCCGACCACGAGGCGATCCTCGCCGCCCGCCCCGAACTGGTGGACGGCGTGGTCGTCACCGACCCGGCCTCGCTGGAGCGCGCCCGCGAGGCCCTCCAGGCCGCCGCCCTGCTGCCCCGCTCCACCGTCGCCGTCGGCGCCGCCGCCTCGCTGATCGCTCCGATCACCGACCGGCCCGCCTTCTTCCTGGTGCCGCCGAACCCGGCCATGCACGACGAGTCCGCCGCCGACGGCGAGCGCCGCGAACTGCGCGCCCGCGCCGCGGCCCGCGAGGAGCACATCCGCGAACTCGCCGGCCGGCTCGGCGCCGACCGCGCCCTCGCCGCCCGGCTCGCCTCCTGGCACGCCAGCTGCCCGCCCGGCACCCTCGCCGAACTCGCCGCCGCCGCCGAGGCCGGCCGCGAGCACGCCGAGCAGGCCGCCGCCGCCCTGGCCACCCTGCGCGCCGACCACGACGAGGCCGAGACCGACCACGCGGCCGCCGCCTCCGCCCACGAGGAGCACCGGGAGGCCGCCCAGCGCGCCCGCCGCCGCGCCGACGCCCTCTCCGGCCTCGCCTTCCGGCTGCGCGAGCGCGCCACCTGGGCCCGCCGCCAGCGCGAACTCGCCGAGGACGCCGCCGAGTGCGACCGCCGCCAGGCCGTCTGCGCCGAACGCGCCCGCACCTGCGACGAGGACCGCCGCGCCGCCCAGCGCGCCGCCGACGACGCCCGCCGCACCGTGCGCGCGCTGCGCGCCGAACGCGCCGAGATCCCCGCCGCCGAGCGGGCCGACGAGCCCGCCGAGCAGACCGCCCCCGCCGCGCTGCCCGCCCTGCGCGAGGCCTACCGGGCCGCCTCCCAGCTGTACGAGAAGGTCGGCGTCGGCGCCGACCTGCGCGCCGAGCAGGCCCGCGCCGAGGGCGACGAGGCCGCCGCCGCGACCGAGCTCGACCGCCTCACCAACAAGGTCCGCACCCGCGCCGAGGAACTCCTCGGCAGCCCCGACGGCGCCGACGGCCCCGCCCGCCAGGCCGCCGCGGCCCGCGCCGAGGAACTGGTCGCCACCATCGAGGCCCGCTCCGCCGCCGCCAGCGAGCAGCTCGGCCGCCTGCGCGGCGACGCCGAGCGCTCCGCCCCGGCCGACGGCGAGGCGCACACCGAACTGCCCGAGGAACTCGTCCCGGCCGACCCCGAGCACGCCCAGGTCCTGCTGCGCACGGCCACCGGCCGGCTCGCCGAGTGCCGCGAGGCCGTCGACACCGCCCGCACCGCGCACGCCGACCTCCAGCGCACCTTCGACGCCGCCCAGTCCGCCGCCGCCGACTTCGACGAGCTGGCCGGCCAGCTGCGCGACGGCCTGCGCGAGCAGCAGGAGGAGGACGGCCGACCGGTCGAGCCCTACCTCGGCTCGCTGCCCGAGGCCCGCAACGCCTCCACCGACGCCCGCCGCGCCCTGCGCACGGCCGTCGGCGAGCTGTCCTCCGCCGAACTCGCCGTCCGGGACGCCTCCGACGCCCTGGTCCGGCACGCCAACGCGGCCCGCTACGAGGCCGTCCGCACCCCCGCCCGCCAGCAGATCCGCGAACTGCCCGCGTCCGCGCTGCCCGAGCACGCGGCCGCCTGGGCCACCGCCTTCGCCCCCCGGCTGCGGGTGCTCACCGACGAGCTCACCCAGCTGGAGCGCAACCGCGGCTCGATCGTCGACCGGCTGCGCGGACTGGTCGAGTCCTCGCTCACCACCCTGCGGGCCGCCCAGCGGCTGTCCCGGCTGCCCGAGGGCCTGGGGGAGTGGTCCGGCCAGGAGTTCCTGCGGATCCGCTTCGAGGACCCGGACCACGCCACCCTGGTGGAGCGCCTCGGCGAGGTCATCGACGAGGCCACCCGCGCCGCCGTCAGGAAGAACAGCGACCTGCGCCGCGACGGCATGTCCCTGCTGCTGCGCGGCGTCGCCGCCGCGATCGGCCCCAAGGGCGTCAGCGTCGAGATCCTCAAGCCCGACGCGGTGCTGCGCGCCGAGCGGGTGAGCGTCGGCCAGATGTCCGACGTCTTCTCCGGCGGCCAGCTGCTCACCGCGGCCATCGCGCTCTACTGCACGATGGCCGCGCTGCGCGCCAACGACCGCGGCCAGTCCCAACTGCGGCACGCCGGCACGCTGTTCCTCGACAACCCGATCGGCCGCGCCAACGCCACCTACCTGCTGGAGCTCCAGCGCGCGGTGGCGGACGCGCTCGGCGTCCAGCTGATCTACACCACCGGCCTGTTCGACACCACGGCGCTCGCCGAGTTCCCGCTGGTGATCCGCCTGCGCAACGACGCCGACCTGCGGGCCGGCCTCAAGTACATCTCGGTGGAGGAGCACCTGCGCCCGGGCCTGCCCGCCCCGCAGGACCCGGACGGCCCGACCATCCACGGCGAGATCACCGCCACCCGGATGTTCAAGCGCCCGGCGGAGGTTCCCGCCCAGCCGTGAAGTCATTAGCGTGACCGCCATGCTGACGATCGCGCACCTCAGTGACATCCACCTCGGCCAGGTCCACCGTCGGGACGGCGGCAAGCGCGCCCGGCGGCGGGCCGAGCAGGTGATGGCGTACCTCGACGCCCTGCCCGGCCCGCTGGACGCGGTGCTGGTCACCGGCGACCTCGCCGACCACGGCTCGCCCGAGGAGTACCGCCAGGTCGCCGAGGTGCTGGCGTCCCGGCACCCGGTGCTCACCTGCCCCGGCAACCACGACGTCCGGGAGCCGTACCGGGAGGTGCTGCTCGGCGAGGCGCCGTCGACGGACCCGGTCAACCGGTTGCACCGGCTGCCCGGCGTCGACGTGCTGATGCTCGACTCCTCGATACCCGGGCAGCACGACGGCCTGCTGGCGGACGCCACCCTCGACTGGCTGGACGACCGACTCGCCGCCGGAGAGCAGGAGTCGCCGGCCCTGGTGGCCTTCCATCACCCGCCGGTCGAGCTGCACATCCCGAGCGTCGACCGGATCCGCCAGTACGGCGAGGTCCGGCTCGCACGGGTGCTCCGCCGCCACCCCCGGGTGGCCGCCCTGCTCTGCGGCCACTCCCACACCCCCGCCGCGACCACCTTCGCGGGCCTTCCGGTGCTGGTCGCGCCCGGCGTGGTGTCCACCACCACCCTGCCCTGCGAGGGCGGCCGCGGCATCACCTTCGATCACCCGCCGATGCTCGCCTTCCACGTCCTGGACGGGGACTCCCGGCTCACCACCCACTACCGGATCGTCATCTGACGGTCCGTCGTCCCCCGCCCGGCCATGTGGTCGGCGCCTGCGACTGCGACTGCGCCTGCGGATATTGCGGCGACTGCGGCGGCCGGTAGGACTGCGGCGGCGCGCTGCCCGGCCGGGGGAACGGGCGGGGCGCCAGCGGTTCGGGGGCGGCCCGGCTGCCCGCCATCGGGTGCGCGGAGTTCGGCCCGCGCATCCGCTGGGCGGCCACCTGGCGGGAAATCAGGATCTCCAGCAGGCACCACATCGTGCCGAACACCCCCAGCCCCATCGCCATCAGCGCGGGTGTCATCAGCCAACTGCCCGCGTACGAGGCCAGGGTCGCGACGACGACGCCCACCAGCGTGAAGGAGAGGCAGAGCACCGCCCGGACTGCGGCGGAGCGCACCTCGTCGGGTAGGCGGCGGCGACGGCGTGGCGCGGACATCGGGCGACCCCCAGGCGCGGATCCGGTGCTGGAACGGGGAACGGGCGCACACGAATTGCGCCCCCTTCACCTCACTCTGCCCCCGCCGAACCCGGACCATGCGTCCGAATCCACCGAACTGCCGTCAAACCGTGCCATCCGGGCAGGCGGCGGCGGGAGCTCACCCCAACTGCTGGTCGAGCTCCTCCAGGGCGCCGGTGACGATCGTCCGCATCGCCCGCTCGGCGTGCGCGGCGTCGCCGCCGCAGATCGCGTCGGCGACCTCCCGGTGCAGCCTGATCGCGTACGGCTCGGGCTGATGGGGCATCAGATGGTACTCGGTCCGGCCGGTGAGCACCGCCCCGACGGTGTCGCCGAGGTGGGCGAACATCTCGTTCCCGGAGGCGCGCAGCACGAGGGCGTGGAAGGCGATGTCGTACCCGAGGAAGGTGGTGAGGTCGGCCGCCCGGGCGGCGACCGTCAACTCCACGGCCAGCGAGCTGAGTTCGCGCCGGTCGTCGTCGCTGGCGTGGCTCGCGGCGAGCGCGGCCGCGGCCGGTTCGACGGCCACCCGCAGGGAGCCGAGCGAGCGCAGTTGGGCGGGCCGGTCGGCGCCGGCCAGTCGCCAGCGGATCACCATGGGGTCGAAGACGTCCCAGACCGACTTCGGCTGGACGGTGATCCCGACCCGCCGGCGGGATGCCACCAGGCGCATCCCCTCCAGGACGCGCACCGCCTCCCGGACGACCGTCCGGGACACCCCGAACCGCTCCTCCAGGTCCTCCGCGCGCAGCACCGCGCCCTCGGGGAGCTCCCCGGACGCGATCGCCGGCCCGAGCTCGTCAAGCACCCGGCCGGGCAGCCCCTGGATCTCCATCCGCCCAGGGTAGACGGCCGCCCCCGCGCGGCGCGCATCGCCCTGCGACCTACCCCACACTCCAAAAGTATGACGATTTGGTTTCCGGCACTTGAATACGTCATATCTTTGAGGCGATAGTGGCGGCCTGCAACGAAGGAGCACCACCGATGGCTCTCAACGTCGAGAACCGCGCCCTCCCGGGCACCCCCCTCACCGTCGTGGTGATGGGCGTCTCCGGTGTCGGCAAGACCACCCTGGCCCGCCTCCTGGCCGACCGCCTCGATCTCCCCTTCGCCGAGGCGGACGAGTTCCACCCGCCGGCCAACATCGCCAAGATGTCCGCCGGCACCCCGCTGGACGACCGGGACCGGGAACCCTGGCTGCGCGCCATCGGCGCCTGGCTCGGGGAGCGCACCGAGTCCGGCACCGGCGGCGTGGTCACCTGCTCGGCGTTGAAGCACGGCTACCGCGACATCCTGCGCGCGGCCGCCCCGGGCGCCTTCTTCCTGCACCTCAGCGGCGGTCACGAGCTGGTCGAGGACCGGCTCTCCCACCGCACCGGCCACTTCATGCCGTCGTCGCTGCTCGGATCCCAGTACGCCACCCTGGAGCCCCTGGGTGCGGACGAGCGCGGCGCCGTCCTGGACGTGGGCCCGTCCCCCGAAGAACTCGTCGAGATGGCCGTGGCGCTGCTGCGGCCCGTCAATGGAGACCTCACGTGAGCGAGCGAAGCGAGCGAGCCGACAGAAGGCGCGTACGGGCGAATGCCCCTGCCGAGCGAAGCGAGGCGGGCGCATGAGTATTGCCCCCACCCTCGCCCCGACCCTCCTGGCGGCCGCCCCACCGGCCCTGCCGCACACCGGCAGCGACTCCCAGCTGCTGATCGCGGTGCTGCTCAGCATCGGCGCGATCGTCCTGCTGATCACCAAGCTGAAACTGCACCCGTTCCTCGCCCTCACGCTCGGCTCCGGCCTGCTGGCCGCCGTCGCGGGCGCCCCCTTCGACAAGCTGCTGAGCAGCTTCTCCACGGGCTTCGGTTCCACCGTGGCCAGCGTCGGCCTGCTGATCGGCCTGGGCGCGATGCTCGGCAAGCTGCTCGCGGACTCGGGCGGCGCCAACATCATCGCGGACACCGTGCTGTCCCGGACCGGCAACAAGGCGCTGCCCTGGGCGATGGCGCTGATCGCCGCCGTGCTCGGCCTGCCGCTGTTCTTCGAGGTCGGCGTCGTCCTGCTGATCCCGATCGTGCTGCTGGTCGCCCGCCGCGGCAACGTGCCGCTGATGCGGGTCGGCATCCCGGCCCTGGCCGGTCTGTCGGTGCTGCACGGCCTGGTGCCCCCGCACCCGGGCCCGCTGGTCGCGGTCGACGCGCTCAAGGCCGACCTCGGCATCACCCTGGCGCTCGGCCTGCTGATCGCCGTCCCGACCCTGATCATCGCCGGCCCGCTGTTCGCCCGGGTCGCCGAGCGCTGGGTGGGCCCGCTGGAGGTCCCGGCCGCCACGGCCCCCGAGGAGACCACCAGGTCCGAGCGCACCCCGTCGTTCGGCGCGGTGCTGGCGACCATCCTGCTGCCCGTCGTGCTGATGCTCGGCAAGGCCCTGGCCGACGTGGTGATCGACGACCCGAAGGCGGTCGGCCAGCGGGTCTTCGACTTCATCGGCTCCCCGCTGATCGCCCTGCTCGCCGCGACCCTGCTCGCCATGCTGACCCTCGGCAGGGCGGCCGGCTTCGACCGGGCCCGGATCTCCGACACCGTCGGAAAGTCGCTCGGCCCGATCGCCGGGATCGTGTTCATCGTCGGCGCCGGCGGCGGCTTCAAGCAGACCCTGATCGACGTGGGCGTCGGCAACGCGGTGAGCGAGTGGTCCGGCAAGTGGCACATCTCCGCGCTGCTGCTGGGCTGGCTGATCGCCGTGCTGATCCGCCTGGCCACCGGCTCGGCGACGGTCGCCACCATCACCGCGGCCGGCATCGTGTCGCCGCTCGCCGCGAACATGTCCTCGACCCACGCGGCCCTGCTGGTGCTCGCGATCGGGGCCGGCTCGCTGTTCCTGTCGCACGTCAACGACGCCGGCTTCTGGCTGGTGAAGGAGTACTTCGGGATGAGCGTCGGGCAGACGCTCAAGTCCTGGTCGGTGATGGAGACGGTGATCTCGGTGGTCGCGATCGCCCTGATCATGCCGCTGAGCCTGATCATCTAGCGCGCCCGGCGCGCCTTCGCCCGCAGGGGCGGCACCCGTACCGTACGGGTGCCGCCCCTGCGGCGTTCGCGGTCAGTGCCCGAGCAGCCCCGAGAGCACCGCCGTGGTGGCCGCCAGCAGCTCCTCGGCCGCCTCGCCGCCGGCCGCCGTACGGGCCAGCACCCCCTCGCGCGCCGCCAGCACGACCGCCGCCGTCCGCCCGGCCCCGGCTCCGGCCGGCACCAGCTCGGGCAGCACCCGCTCCAGGACGTCGGCCAGCGCCCGCGCCACCGTCCGGTCGTGCGCGGCGAGCTGCTCGGCCAGCTCCGCGGACCGGGCCGCGACCAGCCGGAACTCCAGGAACAGCAGGATCCACCCGCTCTCCGCCGGCTCGACCCGCAGCAGCGCCTCGACCAGCAGCCGGGCCCGCTCCGGCGGCGCGAGCGCCTCGCAGGCGGCGGCGAGCCGCTCCAGCTCGGTGATCCGCCGGGCCGCCTGGTCGTCGAAGAGCGCCAGCAGCAGGTCCTCCTTGCCGGCGAAGTTCGAGTAGAAGGCCCCGCGGGTGTACCCGGCGGCGGCGCAGACGTCCTCGATGCTCGTCCGCGCGAAGCCGACGGAGAGGAACAGCTCGCTCGCCGCGGCGAGCAGTCGGGCCCGGGTGTGGACGCGCCGCCGGGGCGGTCGGGGAGCGGCGGCTTCGGTGGGGGGTGGGTTCACAGCAGCACGATACATGGTGTATTCAGTACGAGTCGTATTCAATACGAGCCGTACTGAACCGCGCGCGGCCGAAGGAGCCGGACATGACCCGCCTGCTGATCACCAACGCCCACCTGCTCCACCCCGAGGACGGCACCCGCACCGACCCCGGCTGGCTGGAGGCCGCCGACGGCCGGATCACCGCCACCGGCACCGGCCGCCCGCCGGCCGCCACCGAAGCGGTCCGGGTCCTGGACGCACGGGGCGCCACCGTGCTGCCCGGCCTGATCGACGCCCACGTCCACCTGCTGGTCACCTCGCTCGACCTGCGCGACGTCGCGAACTGGACGCCCGGCTACGCCACCGTCCGCGCCCTGGCCGAGGCCGAACGGATGCTGCGCCGCGGCTTCACCACCGTCCGCGACGTCGGCGGCGCCGACCACGGCATGGCCCGCGCCCTGGCCGAGGGCCTCGTCCCCGGTCCGCGGCTGCTGCACGGCGGCAAGGCGCTCTCCCAGACCGGCGGCCACGGCGACCTGCGCCCGCTCGGCGACGACTCGCTGCCCTGCTGCGAGGCCCGCCCCCACTTCGGCCGGATCGCCGACGGCGTGGACGCGGTGCGCGCCGCCGCCCGGGACGAGTTCCGCAAGGGCGCCCGGCACCTCAAGGTGCTGCTCTCCGGCGGCGTCGCCTCCCCGCACGACGAGATCGCCGCGGTCCAGTACAGCGAGGAGGAGATCCGGGCGGCCGTCGAGGAGGCCGAGAACCACAACCGCTACGTCACCGTGCACGCCTACCACCCGCGCGCGATCGACCGCGCCCTGCGGGCCGGCGTGCGCTGCGTCGAACACGGCAACCTGCTGGACGGCACCACGGTCGCGCTGCTGCTGGAGAAGGACGCCTTCCTGGTCCCCACCCTGGTCGCCTACGAGCGGACCGCGAAGCTCGGCGCCGCCTCCGGCCTGCCGCCGGCCTCACTGGCCAAGCTCGCCGAGGTCCGCGACCGCGGCCTGGAGGCCCTGGAGCTCGCCCACCGCGCGGGCGTCAACCTGGTCTACGGCAGCGACCTGCTCGGCCCGCTGCACCACGCCCAGCTGGAGGAGTTCACCCTGCGCGCCCAGGTCCAGCCGGCCCTCGACGTGCTCCGCTCGGCGACCACCACGGCGGCCCGGCTGCTCGGCCTGGCGGGGGAGATCGGCACCCTCGCCCCGGGCGCGCACGCGGACCTGCTGGTCGTCGACGGCGACCCGCTGGCCGACCTCACCGTGCTGACCCGCCCGGAGCGGCACCTCCGGCACGTGGTCAAGGCGGGCGCCGTGGTGTGAAAAAGCGGGCGGGCGCCCGGGGAAACCCCGAACGCCCGCCCGCCGTACCGCAGTTACGCGTCTACTTGTTCCCGCGCTTCGCGAGGCTGTGCCTACTTGTTCCCACGCTTCGCGAGGAAGGCCTCGACCTCGTCCCGGATCTCCGGGGTGTCCAGCCCGCGCACCGTCATGGTGGTGCGGCGGCGCAGCACGTCGTCCGTGGTGTACGCCCACTCGTTGTCGGCCGCGTAGGCGACCTGCGCCCAGACGTCCGGGCCGTCGGCGTGGATCGGCCGGCCGAGCTCCGGGTTCTCGTCGATCATGCGGGCGATGTCGAAGGACAGGGTGCCGTAGTGGCTGGCCAGGTGCTTGGCGACCAGCGGCTCCATCCGCGAGCCCGGCTCGCGGTCGATCAGCAGCCGGTGCGCGACGGCGTTCGGCGCGCCGACGCCCGGCAGCGGGACGGTCGGGGCGATCGGGGACATGTCCTCGGCGAGGCCGGTGCCGGGCACGTGGGCCAGCTTCTCCAGCACCGCGCGGCCGATGTGCCGGTAGGTGGTCCACTTGCCGCCGGAGACCGACAGCATGCCGCCGCGGCCCTCGGTGACGACGGTCTCGCGCTTGGCGGCGGCGGTGTCACCCGGGCCGCCGGGCAGCACGCGCAGGCCGGCGAAGGAGTAGGTGATCAGGTCGCGGTCGAGGTGCTCGTCGCGGATCGCGTGCGCGGCCTCGCCCATGATCTGGTCGATGTCCGCCTCGGTGGCCCGGACGTCCTTCGGGTCGCCGGTGTACTCCTCGTCGGTGGTGCCGAGGAGGACGTGGTCCTCCCACGGGATGGCGAAGGAGACGCGGTACTTGTCGATCGGGATGGTCAGCGCGGCGCGCCACGGCGAGCGGCGCTTGACGACGACGTGGGCGCCCTTGGAGAGGCGGATCGACGGCGCGGCGCCGGCGTCCTCCATCGTGCGCAGGTGGTCGACCCACGGGCCGGTGGCGTTGAGCACCAGGCGGGCGTTCACGCCGAACTCGCTGCCGTCCAGGCGGTCGCGCAGCTCGGCGCCGGTGACCCGGCCGCCGGTGAAGCGCAGACCGGTGACCTCGGCGTGGTTGAGCACCACGGCGCCGGCGTCGACGGCGGCGCGCACGGTCATCACCGCGACGCGCGAGTCGTTCATCTGGTGGTCGCCGTAGACGGCCACCGAGCGCAGGCCCTCGGTGCGCAGCGCGGGCACCTGCTGGGCGGCGTGCGCGGCGGTGGAGACCCGGCCCATGCCGTCGCGGAAGGCGGACAGCGCCGAGTAGAGGAACACGCCGGCGCCGAGCTTGGCCGCGCCGTGCGGGCCGCCCTTGTAGACCGGCACGAAGAAGGTCAGCGGGTTGACCAGGTGCGGGGCCACGTCGGTGGAGAGCGCGCGGCGCTCCTTGTGGTTCTCGGCGACGAGCTTGACCGCGCCGGTCTGCAGGTAGCGCAGACCGCCGTGGACGAGCTTGGAGGAGGCGCTGGAGGTGGCGCCGGCGAAGTCGCCGGCGTCGACCATGGCGACCTTCAGGCCGGCCTGGGACGCGGTCCAGGCGACGGCCGTGCCGAGGATGCCGCCCCCGATCACCAGCAGGTCGTAGGTGGCCTTGCCGAGCAGCTCACGGGTCTCGGCGCGGGAAGCGGTGCGGCCGGCGGTGCGCTCGGCGCCCAGGGTCGGGATGGTTGCCATGGTGGTTGTGTACGGCGCGCTGTTCCGGCTGCGCCGTTACTCCTCTCGGGTGCGGTGCGGCCCCTGCTGGAGAGGCCGGTCGGCCCGGTGCGGCGGGCCGGTGGAACACGGTTGCGCCCGTTGCCGGAACAGCGGGCGGCCGGCCGGGGCACTGGGCCCCGACCGGCGGGTCGGTCAGTTGGTCTCTTCCTCCTCCACCCAGCCCATGGTGCGCTCCACGGCCTTGAGCCACTTCTTGTACTCGCGCTCCCGGGTGTCCTCGTCCATGCGCGGGGTCCACTCGGCGGCGCGGTGCCAGTTGGCCCGCAGGGTGTCGAGGTCGTTCCAGAAGCCGACGGCGAGACCGGCCGCGTAGGCGGCGCCGAGGGCGGTGGTCTCGGCCACGTACGGGCGCTCGACCGGGGCGTCCAGGACGTCGGCGATGTTCTGCATGAGCAGGTTGTTGCTGGTCATGCCGCCGTCGACCTTGAGGGCGGTGAGCTCGACCCCGGAGTCCTTCTGCATGGCGTCGACGACCTCGCGGGTCTGCCAGGCGGTGGCCTCCAGGACGGCCCGGGCCAGGTGGCCCTTGGTGACGTACCGGGTCAGACCGGCGATCACACCGCGGGCGTCGGAGCGCCAGTACGGGGCGAACAGGCCGGAGAAGGCCGGGACGAAGTAGGCGCCGCCGTTGTCCTCGACGGTGTTGGCGAGGGTCTCGATCTCGGCGGCGGTGGAGATGATGCCGAGCTGGTCGCGCAGCCACTGGACGAGCGAGCCGGTGACGGCGATCGAGCCCTCCAGCGCGTAGACCGGGGCCTGGTCGCCGATCCGGTAGCCGACCGTGGTCAGCAGGCCGTGGTACGAGTTGACGATCTTCTCGCCGGTGTTCAGCAGCAGGAAGGTGCCGGTGCCGTAGGTCGACTTGGCCTCGCCCTCGTTGAAGCAGGTCTGGCCGAACAGGGCGGCCTGCTGGTCGCCGAGCGCGGCGGCGACCGGGACGCCGGCCAGGTCGCCGACGGCCTCGCCGTAGACCTCGGCGGAGGAGCGGATCTCCGGGAGGACGGTCAGCGGCACGCCCATCGAGTCGGCGATCTTCTCGTCCCAGGCCAGGGTGTTCAGGTTCATCAGCATGGTGCGGCTGGCGTTGGTCACGTCGGTGACGTGCTTGCCGCCGTTCACACCGCCGGTGAGGTTCCAGATCACCCAGGTGTCCATGGTGCCGAACAGGATGTCGCCGGCCTCGGCGCGCTCGCGCAGGCCCTCGACGTTGTCCAGCAGCCAGCGGATCTTCGGGCCGGCGAAGTAGCTGGCCAGCGGGAGGCCGGTCTCGCGGCGGAAGCGGTCCTGGCCGACGTTGCGGCCCAGTTCGCGGCAGAGCGCCTCGGTGCGGGTGTCCTGCCACACCAGCGCGTTGTGCACCGGCTCACCGGTGTTCTTGTCCCACAGGACGGTGGTCTCGCGCTGGTTGGTGATGCCGATCGCGCGGATGTCGTCCTTGGTCAGGCCGGCCTTCTCCAGCGCACCGCGGACGACCGACTGCACCCGGGTCCAGATCTCGGCGGCGTCGTGCTCGACGTAGCCGGGCTGGGGGAAGATCTGCCGGTGCTCCTGCTGGTCGACGGAGACGATCCGGCCGTCGGCGCCGAAGATGATGCAGCGGCTGGAGGTGGTGCCCTGGTCGATCGCGGCGATGTAGTTACCGGTGGAGGTCATGTGGAGGGTCCTCGGCTCAAGTTCGGGGGTTACGGGGTGGGTGGGCCTGACACGGACGTTCGTTACCCGTACGTCCGGTCAGTCCCCGTGCTCGGCGGTTTCCAACCGGGCCTTTAGAACAGGGCGTTGTAGACGCCGCCGGCCGCGAGGCCGCCCAGGATCGGGCCGACGACCGGGATCCAGGCGTACGACCAGTCCGAGCCGCCCTTGTTCGGGATCGGCAGGAAGGTGTGGGCGATGCGCGGGCCGAGGTCGCGGGCCGGGTTGATCGCGTAGCCGGTCGGGCCACCGAGGGAGAGGCCGATGCCCACGACGGTGAGGGCGACGATCAGGGTGCCCATGCCGCTGTCACCCAGGCCCTTGGTGGTGCCGAGGGTGAGGATCGCCATGCAGAGCACGAAGGTGCCGATGACCTCGGTGATCACGTTCTGGAGCGGGTTCCGGATCTCGGGCCCGGTCGAGAAGATGCCGAGGGTGGGCTCGGTGTTGGCCTGGAACTGGCCGAGGTAGGCGAGCCAGACCATGACGGCGCCGATGATCGCGCCGAGCAGCTGGGAGCCGATGTAGAGCGGCACCTGGCTCCACTCGCCGGTCTTGACGGCGATGGCGATGGTGACGGCCGGGTTGAGGTGGGCGCCGGACTTGGCCCCGGTCATGTAGGCGGCGATGAGGACCGCGAAGCCCCAGCCGAAGGTGATCGCCAGCCAGCCGGCGTTGAAGGCCTTCGACTTCTTGAGGGTCACGGCGGCGCAGACGCCGCCGCCGAGGAGTATCAGGGCGGCGGTGCCGAGGGTTTCGCCGACGAAGACGTCGCCGTTGGAGATGGCGGACACAAAGACTCCCTTGTCATGGCCCGAAGTGCGGGTGGGGGCAGGTGGCCGGTGGATCCCTGTGCGGGTGAGCGCGCCGTGGGAGTGATCTTCCCGGCCATCGTTCGACAATGTCGACCGTCATGCGGAAGCTTCCTCCCCAGGTCGGCCCCGCGTCAAGGCGGGGTTACGCAGCTGTGACCCTTCCCTCGGAAGGTCCCCCGAAGTTACCCAGCGGAGCGCCCCGAATCGGGGCAAAACGCCAAGGCGCGGACAGGCTCACCGCCCGTCCGCGCCTCAGCGTGACGAATCGACCGCGATGCTCAGAACCGCCCGGCGCCCAGGTCGCGGGAGATCGCCCGCGCCGCGCTGCGCACCGAGGCCACCAGCGAGGGCTTCACGAAGCCGTCCTCGCAGACCCGCTCGACCGGCCCGTTGATGCACACCGCGCCCACCGGGTTGCGCCGCCGGTCCTGGATCAGCGCCGCGATCGAGGCCACGCCGTCCCAGGTCTCCTCGACCGAGTCCGCCCAGCCGCGCTCGCGGATCAGCGCGCACTCGGCGTCCAGGTCGCTCGCCCCGGTCAGCGTCCGCACGGTGTACGACTCGTACGGACCGTCGCCCAACTCCCCGCGCGCGACCGGGTCGTAGGCCACCAGGACCTTGCCGATCGCGGTGCTGTGCAGCGGCTGCATCGAGCCGACCTCCAGCACCTGCCGGGTGTCGTCGGGCCGGAACACGTGGTGCACGATCAGCACGCCCTGCTGGTGCAGCACCCCCAGGTAGACGGTCTCCCCGGCCGCCCGGGCCAGGTCGTCCGCCCACACCAGCGCCCGCGCCCGCAGCTCGTGCACGTCCAGGTAGCTCTGCCCCAGCCGCAGCAGCTCGGCGCCCAGCTGGTACTTGCCGCTCTCCGGGTCCTGCTCGACGAACCCCTCCTGCTGCAACGTGCGCAGGATGCCGTGCGCGGTGCCCTTGGCGAGGTCCAGTGCCGTCGCGACCTCGGACAGCCCCAGGCGGCGCTCGCCGCCGGCCAGCAGGCGCATGATCGCGGCGGCCCGGGAGAGCGACTGGATCGGGCCGGGCATGGATACCTCCGGACGACAGGCGGTCGACATTGTCGACCGCAGTGGTGACGGGACGAGTCTGCCAGGCCGCCGTCCGTCCGTGCACCTTCCCCCTCGGTAACCCGCGCTCGACCCGGTGTTAACCTTCCGCGCCCGCCCCGTCCGCAGGGCCTACCCTTCCACCCCGCTGAGCAGCCCGCGCCGCACCGACACCTCGGCCGCCAGCGCGGCGATCCCGTCGGTGCCGACCCGGCAGCAGCCGCCGACCAGCCGCGCGCCGTCCGCCAGCCAGCCGCCCACCCGCGCCGAGCGGAAGGTCGACTCCCCGCGCCAGTCCCGGCGGTCCGGGTCCCAGTGCTCCCCGCTGTTCGGGTAGACCACCACCGGCTTCCCGGTCACCTCCGCGGCCACCGCCACCGCCAGGTCCGCGTCCCGCGGAGTGCAGCAGTTCACACCCACCGCCAGCACCTCGTCCACCTCCGCCGCCAGCGCGAACGCCTCCTCCAGGGGCTGCCCGGCCCTGGTCCGGCCGTCCGCCACGCTGTACGACAGCCAGGCCGGCACCCCCAGCCCGCGCACCAGCTCCAGCAGCGCCCGCGCCTCGTCCGCGTCCGGCACCGTCTCCAGCGCCAGCACGTCCGGCCGGGCCGCCGCCAGCACCTCCAGCCGCGGCCGGTGGAACGCCACCAGCTCCGCGTGGTCCAGCCCGTACCGGCCCCGGTACTCCGAACCGTCCGCCAGCACCGCCCCGTACGGGCCGACCGAGGCCGCCACCCAGCGCCGCCGGCCGCCCGGCTCGGCCCGCGCCGCCTCCCGGGCCAGCTCCACGCTGCTCGCCAGCAGCCGGGCCGCCGCCGCGTGCCCCACCCCGCGCCGGGCGAAGCCCGCGAAGCTCGCCTGGTAGCTCGCCGTGATCGCGACGTCGGCCCCCGCCGCGAAGTACGCCCGGTGCGCCGCCACCACGGCGTCCGGGTCGTCCGCGAGCAGCCGCGCCGACCACAGCGCGTCCGACAGGTCGTGCCCCGCGGCGGCCAACTGGTTGGACATCCCGCCGTCCAGGACCAGCGGGCCGGCCGCCAGCGCCGTGGCGAAGTCCGGCGGGGGAGCAGTGGGCATCTCGGCCTCCTCGGGCGCGGTCGTTCCTGGTCACAGCCTAGAAGCCGGAGCCCCCCGCCGACCGGGAAAACCGTTTGCCGCCGGGGAACGGAGTCGTTACGTTGTGCTCATCCCGAGAACGACAGCACCAGGTGCCCCAGGGGCGCGGAGAGGAGCCGGCGATGGCAGCGGACGACGCGTCCCCCCAGCCCGCCGCCGGGCCCACGGCCGAGCAGGAGTGGCTCGCCGCGTACGACCCGCGCGCCTACGCCCCGATCGCCGTCACCGTCGACGTGGTGGCCCTGACGCTGCGCGGCGGCCGGCTGCACGTGCTGCTGGTCGAGCGCGGCGCCCCGCCGTACCAGGGCTGCTGGGCGCTGCCCGGCGGCTTCCTGCGGGCGGGGGAGGAGGGCCTCGACGAGGCCGCCGCCCGCGAACTCGCCGAGGAGACGGGCCTCCAGGGCGTCTCCGAGGCCGAGGCCGCGCTCTGCCGCCTGCACCTCGAACAACTCGGCACCTACGGCGCCCCCGAGCGGGACCCACGGATGCACGTCGTCTCCGTCGCCTACCTGGCCTTCGCCCCGGACCTGCCCGACCCGCAGGCCGGCACGGACGCCGCGGCCGCCGCCTGGCACCCGGTGGCCGATCTCGACCCGGCCCCGCGGCCTCCGGACCGCGCCCCAGCCGCCGGTCGCACCGCAGCCGATCCGGCTCGCCTTCGACCACGCCCGCATCCTGGCCGACGGCCTCGACCGGGTGCGCGCCAAGCTGGAGTACAGCCCGCTCGCCACCGCCTTCCTGCCCCACGACTTCACCATCCCCGACCTCCGCGCCGTCTACGAGGCCGTCTGGGACGAGAAGCTCCACCCCGGCAACTTCCACCGCAAGGTCCTCTCCGCCCCCGGCTTCGTCGAGAGCACCGGCACCACCACCGAGCGCGGCGGCGCCCGCGGCGGCCCCCGCGCCCGCACCTACCACGCCGGCGGCGCCCGACTGCTGCACCCCGCCCTGCTCCGCCCGGCCCGCGAGGACGGCCAGGGCCTCGGCGCACCCACCACCGACGACCGGCCCCGCTGAGCCCGGGGCTACCATCCGCCCATGACCACCGACGAAGCGACCCGCACCACCCACCGGCCGTTCTCCCACTGCCACTTCTGCGGCACGCCGTACGCGCCCGGCACCGAGGGCTGGCCCCGCACCTGCCCCGGCTGTGCCGAGATCAGCTACCGCAACCCGCTGCCCGTCGCCGTCACCGTCCTGCCCGTCACCCGGCCCGATGCCGAGCCGGCCCTGGTCGTCATCCGCCGCACCATCGAACCCGGCTACGGCGAACTCGCCTTCCCCGGCGGCTACATGGACTTCGGCGAGAGCTGGCAGCAGGCCTGCGTGCGCGAACTCGCCGAGGAGACCGGCATCCTGGCCGACGCCGCCGACGTCC
Organism: Kitasatospora sp. NPDC059827; assembly: GCF_042731675.1. Taxonomy (NCBI): domain Bacteria; kingdom Bacillati; phylum Actinomycetota; class Actinomycetes; order Kitasatosporales; family Streptomycetaceae; genus Kitasatospora; species Kitasatospora sp. NPDC059827. Next base: position 76,042 of record NZ_JBHWIV010000040.1, read on the forward strand.
GCCTGATCCACACGGCCTCCGACCCCAACGGCCGCTTCGTCATGCTCTGCGGACTCCTCCCCGCCCGCCCGCTCGCCGAACTCCCGCCCTCCCTCCCCACCGACGAGACCGAGGGCTGGCTGCTCGCCACCGCCGACACCGCGCTGGTCTGGGACTTCCACAACGGCATCCTGCGCCGCTGGTTCGACGGCGAGTTCACCCCCCGCTGAGGGGCGGCCCGCCGAGGGGTGGCGCAACGCCCGGCCGACCCTGGCGCAGCGGCCGCTCGCATGGCATGGTCTGCACCGACAGCCCAACCGGACGGGGTGGCCACGAGCTCACCCGTCCCCACCCACCGGCCGGGAGACCACCACCGTGAGCACCCCTTCCCAGGACCAGCCGCTCTGGCGCCCCAACCCCGCTCGCGCCGCCGCCACCAGCCTGGTCGCCTTCCAGGCCTGGGCCGCCGAACACCACGGAGCCCCGGCCGGCCCGCTCGCTCCGGCCGCCGACGACCAGCAGGCCGCCCAGCGCTACGCGGACCTGCACGCCTGGTCCACCGCCGACCTCGACCGCTTCTGGACCGCGGTGACCCAGTGGTTCGACGTCCGCTTCACCGAGGCCCCCGAGGCCGTCCTCGCCGACCCGGCCATGCCCGGCGCCCGCTGGTTCCCCGGCGCCCGCCTCAACTACGCCGAGCACGCCCTGCGCGCCGCCGAGGACGAGGCGAACGCCGACCGCCCGGCGATCCTCCACCTGGACGAGACCACCGAGCAGCCGGCCGCCCTCAGCTGGTCCGAACTGCGCCGCCAGGTCGGCTCGCTGGCCGCCGCCCTGCGCGCCCGCGGCGTCCGCCCCGGCGACCGGGTCAGCGCCTACCTGCCGAACATCCCGCAGGCCGCCGTCGCACTGCTCGCCACCGCCGCCGTCGGCGCCGTCTGGACCAGCTGCGCCCCCGACTTCGGCGCCCGCAGCGTCCTCGACCGCCTCCAGCAGATCGAACCCGCGGTCCTCTTCGCCGTCGACGGCTACCACTACGGCGGCAAGGACCACGACCGCACCGAGGTCGTCGCCGAGCTGCGCCGCGAACTCCCCAGCCTGCACACCGTGGTGCACGTCCCGCTGCTCGGCGCCCCGGCCCCCGAGGGCGCCCTCCGGTGGGAGGACCTGGTCGCCGGGGACGTGGCGCCGGTGTTCGAGCCGGTCCCCTTCGACCACCCGCTCTGGGTCCTCTACTCCTCCGGCACCACCGGCCTGCCCAAGGCCATCGTCCAGAGCCAGGGCGGCATCCTGCTCGAACACCTCAAGCAGGCCGGCCTCCACCTCGACCTCGGCCCCCGGGACCGCTTCCTCTGGTACACCTCCACCGGCTGGATGATGTGGAACTTCCTGCTGGCCGGCCTCCTGGTCGGGGCCACGATCGTCACCTACGACGGCAGCCCCGGCCACCCCGACACCGGCGCCCTGTGGTCCGTCGCCGCCCGCACCCGCGCCACCGTCCTCGGCACCTCCGCCGCGTACGTCATCGCCAGCCGCAAGGCCGGGCTGCACCCCGGCCGCGAACTCGACCTCTCCGCCGTCCGCTGCATCGGCACCACCGGCTCCCCGCTCCCGCCGGACGGCTTCCGCTGGATCTACGACGAGGTCAAGCAGGACGTCTGGCTCGCCTCGGTCAGCGGCGGCACCGACGTCTGCTCCTGCTTCGTCGGCGGCGTCCCCACCCTGCCGGTGTACCTCGGCGAGATCCAGGCCCCCTGCCTGGGTGCCGCCGTCGAGTCCTGGGACGTCCAGGGCCACCCGCACACCGACACCGTCGGCGAACTCGTCGTCACCAAGCCGATCCCCTCGATGCCCACCGGCTTCTGGAACGACCCCGAGGGCACCCGGTACCACGACAGCTACTTCGACACCTACCCCGGCATCTGGCGCCACGGCGACTGGATCACCGTCACCTCCCGGGGCACCGTCGTCATCCACGGCCGCTCCGACTCCACCCTCAACCGCCAGGGCGTCCGGATGGGCTCCTCGGACATCTACGAGGTGGTCGAGCGCCTCCCCGAGATCGCCGAGTCCCTGGTCATCGGCCTGGAGGAGCCCGACGGCGGCTACTGGATGCCGCTCTTCGTCGTCCTCGCCCCCGGCGCCGAACTCGACGACGACCTCATCGGCCGCATCCGCACCTCGCTGCGCACCGAGCTCTCCCCGCGCCACGTCCCGGACGAGGTGATCGCCGTCCGCGGCCTGCCGCACACGCTGACCGGCAAGCGCATCGAGGTCCCGGTCAAGCGGATCCTCTCCGGCACCCCGCTGGAGCAGGCCGTCAACCCCGGTTCGGTCGACAACCTCGACCACCTGCGCTTCTTCGAGCGCCTCCGGGTCGACCGCCAGGCCTGACCGACCCGGGCGAACGCCGAAGGGGCGCCCCCACCAGTGCGGTGGGGGGGCCCCTACGCCGCGGGGGGTAATA
>NZ_JBHWIV010000041.1:0-68823 GCF_042731675.1 Kitasatospora sp. NPDC059827
GCCAGGGGCGGGCCTCCCCCCCCCCCCCCCCGCGCCCGGCGCCGGCACGCCCCCGGGGCCCGGCCGCGCCCCGTCCCGCCGGGGGGCCCCGCCGACACGTGGTCGGCGGGCCCCTCCGCGGTGGTGTCAGGCCCGGTCGCAGGCCTGGGCGCGCAGGGCGCGGGCCAGGTCGTCCCGGCGCTCCAGCACCAGTCGGCGCAGCGCCGGCGCGGCCTGCGGGTGGCCGTCCAGCCAGGTGTCCGCCTCGGCCAGGGTGTGCTCGTCGGTCTGGGCGATCGGGAAGAAGCCGCCGACGATCCGCATCGCGATCTCGATGGTCCGCTCCGCCCAGACCTTCTCCAGCAGCTTGAAGTACGGCGCCGCGTAGAGGGCGGTCAGGTCGCGCTGGGCGGGGATCGCGAAGCCCGCGCTGTTGGCCTCGACCAGGGCGCTCGGCAGCTCGTCCGAGTCGATCACGGCCGACCAGGCGGCGGCCTTGGCCTCCGGGGTGGGCCGGGCGGCCAGGCACTGGGTGTACTGGCGCTTGCCGCCGGCGGTGTTGTCGGCGGCCAGCTCCCCGGCGAGCTCCTCGTCGCCGGCCTGTCCGGCGGCGGCCAGGGCCAGCCACAGCGCCCAGCGCAGCTCCTGGTCGACCTCCAGGCCGTCGATCCGGGCGCTGCCGGCCAGCAGCCCGCGGACCAGGCCGAGGTGCTCGGCGCCGCCCGCGGTCTGGGCCAGGAAGCGGGCCCAGGCGAGCTGGTGGTCGCTGCCGGGGACGGCCCCGCGCAGCTCGCGCAGGGCGCCGTCGGCGAGCCGGCGGGCGCCCTCGGCGCGCCACTCGGGGGCGGCGTACAGGTCGACGGCGGTCTTGGCCTGGGCGTGCAGCGACTGCAGCACGCCGATGTTGCCCTCCTGGCCGGCGAAGCGCAGCACCAGGGCGACGTAGTCGCGGGCCGGCATCAGGCCGTCCCGGGTGAGGTTCCAGACCGCGGACCAGGCGAGCGCCCGGGCCAGCTCGTCGCGGATGTCGCCGAGGCCGGTGCGCAGGGTCTCCAGCGAGTCGGCGTCGAAGCGGATCTTGCAGTAGGTGAGGTCCTCGTCGTTGAGCAGGACCAGGTCGGGGCGCTGACGGCCGACGGCCTCGGCGACGACGGTGCGGGCGCCGGTGACGTCCAGCTCGATCCGCCCGGTGCGCAGCAGGGCGCCGTCGGCGTCCCGGTCGTACAGGCCGATGGCGATCCGGTGCGGGCGCAGCACCTCGCCGTCCTGGAGGACGGCGAGTTCGGTGATCCGGCCCTCGGCGTCGGTGGTGACCTGCGGGGTGAGCGCGTTGACGCCGGCGGTCTGCAGCCAGGCGGCGGCCCAGCTCTTGAGGTCGCGGCCGCTGGTCTCCTCCAGCACGCCCAGCAGGTCGCCGAGTTCGGTGTTGCCGAAGGCGTGCCGCTTGAAGTAGCGGCGGGCGCCCTCGAAGAAGGCCTCCGAACCGACGTAGGCGACCAGCTGCTTGAGGACGGAGGCGCCCTTGGCGTAGGTGATGCCGTCGAAGTTGAGCTTGGCGTCCTCGAGGTCGCGGATGTCGGCGGTGATCGGGTGGGTGGTGGGGAACTGGTCCTGCCGGTAGGCCCAGGCCTTGCGCTGGTTGGCGAAGGTGACCCAGGCGGAGGAGTAGCGGGTGCGGGCGCCGATCAGGCCGTAGGAGCCCATGAAGTCGGCGAAGGACTCCTTGAGCCACAGGTCGTCCCACCAGCGCGGGGTGACCAGGTCGCCGAACCACATGTGCGCCATCTCGTGCAGGACGACGTTGGCGCGGGACTCGTAGGCGGCGTCGGTGACCTTCGAGCGGAAGACGAACTCCTCCTTGAAGGTCACGCAGCCCGGGTTCTCCATCGCGCCGATGTTGTACTCGGGGACGAAGGCCTGGTCGTACTTGCCGAAGGGGTACGGGTAGTCGAACTCCTCGTGGAAGAAGTCGAGTCCGAGCTTGGTGACGCCGAGGATCTCCTCCGCGTCGAAGTGCGGGGCGAGCGAGCGGCGGCAGAGCGCGGAGAGCGGGATCTCCAGGGTGGTGCCGTCGGCGAGTTCGCGGCTGTAGTGGTCGGTGACCACGTGGTACGGGCCGGCCACCACGGCGGTGAGGTAGGTGGAGATCGGCTTGGTCGGCGCGAACTCCCAGGTGCGGGCGTCGCCCTGGGCGGTGACGTTCTCGTGCACGGCGTTGGAGCGCACGTCCCAGGCGGCGGGGGCGGTCACCGTGAAGGTGAACGGGGCCTTGAGGTCGGGCTGTTCGAAGGTCGCGAACACCCGGCGGGCGTCGGCCGGCTCGTAGTGGGTGTAGAGGTAGGTCTCGCCGTCGGCGGGGTCGACGAAGCGGTGCAGGCCCTCGCCGGTGCGGCTGTAGGCGCAGTCGGCCTCGACGGTGAGGACGTTCTCGGCGGCCAGCCCGTCGATGTGCACCCGGGCGCCGTCGTAGGCGGTGGCCGGGTCCAGGGCGCGGCCGTTGAGGGTGACCGAGCGGACGGCGGGGGCCAGCAGGTCGAGGAAGGTGGCGGCGCCGGGCCGGTCGCAGCGGAAGGCGACGGTGGTGGTGGAGCGGAAGGTGGCGGCCGCCGGGTCGGGGGCCGAGCTCACGTCCAGCCGGACGTTGTAGCCGTCGACGGCCAGGACGCCGGCTCGCTGCTGTGCTTCCTCGCGGCTCAGGTTCTTGCCCGGCACGGCGGTACTCCTTTGTCCGGCCCGCACGGTGGTGCGTGCGTGGATGGTGCGGATCCGTGCGCGGTGTGCATCGCGCACGCAGGGGCATCCTTTCACGCCCGCCCCGGCCGGTACCATTGCACAGCCCGTCGCGTCCGGGGCCGGAATCAGCGGCGGCGCGCGGGTGTTGGGGTCCGGGTGGGGGCGACATCCCCTGCCTCGGAACACCTCACGAAGGACGAGACCCAGTGACGACTGCCGCTGAGCGCAAGACCGCCGACTTCTGGTTCGACCCGGCCTGCCCGTGGGCGTGGATGACGTCCCGCTGGCTGATCGAGGTCCAGCAGCTGCGTCCGGTCGACGTGCGCTGGCACGTGATGAGCCTGTCGGTGCTCAACGAGCACCGCGACCTGCCGCAGAGCTACCGCGAGCTGCTGGACAACGCCTGGGGCGCGGTGCGGGTCTGCATCGCGGCCGCCCAGGAGCACGGCGACGAGGTGCTGGGCCGGCTGTACACCGAGCTGGGCCTGCGCTTCCACAACCAGGGCCTGCCGCAGAACCGGGAGACTATCGAGGCCGCCCTGGTGGCCGCGGGCCTGCCCGTCGAGCTGGCGGACGCGGCCGGCACCGACGCGTACGACGAGGCCCTGCGCGCCTCCCACAAGGAGGGCATCACCCTGGTCGGCGAGGACGTCGGCACCCCGGTGATCGCGGTGGAGGGCGCGGACGGCGACCGGGTCGCCTTCTTCGGCCCGGTGGTCACCCCGGCCCCCAAGGGCGAGGCCGCGGCCCGGCTGTGGGACGGCACCCTGCTGGTGGCCTCCACCCCGGGTTTCTACGAGATCAAGCGCACCCGCACGGCCGGCCCGTCCTTCGAGTAGGCCCCGGCGGGCACGGAGAAGGCCCGGTACCCCGTGGGTACCGGGCCTTCTCCGTACGGGGCCTTCGCCGTCGTCCGTCAGCCGTCCGTCAGCGCCCCGCGGCCGCGTCCCGGCGCTGCTTGAGCAGCCCGGCCCCGCTCAGCAGGACGACCAGCACCCCGGCCGCGTACAGCTGCTGGCGGTTGCCCTCGGTGGTGGTCATCAGGGCGAGGATGCCGGCCACGGCGGCCGTCGCGACCCAGGTCAGGTACGGGTAGCCCCACATCTTCACGGTGAGCAGCTCGGGCGCCTCGCGCTCCAGCCGGCGGCGCATCCGCAGCTGGACGACGCAGATGAACAGCCAGACCACCAGGATGGCGACGCCGGTGGTGTTCATCAGCCAGGTGAACACGGTGTCCGGCCAGAACTTGGCGGCCAGCACGGCGCCGAAGCCGAACAGGCAGGAGGCCAGCACGGCCCGGCGCGGCACCCCGCCGGACACCTTGGCCAGCGCCTTGGGCCCCTGGCCGCGGCCGACCAGCGAGTACGCCATCCGGGAGGCGCCGTAGATGTTGGCGTTCATCGCGGACAGCAGCGCGATCAGCACCACCACCTCCATGATCGTCCCGGCCGCGGGCACCCCGAGGTGGCGCAGCACCGTGACGTACGGGCCGTCGGCGACGACCGACGGGTCCTTCCAGGAGACCAGGGTGACCACCAGGGCCATCGAGCCGATGTAGAAGATCGCGATCCGCCACACCGCGGTGCGCACCGCGTTGGCGACGTTCTTCTTGGGGTCGTCCGACTCGGCCGCGGCGATGGTGACCGTCTCCAGGCCGCCGTACGCGAAGACCGAGGCGAGCAGGCCGACGATCAGCCCGCTGACGCCGGTGGGCAGGAAGCCGCCCTGGCCGGTGAGGTTGGTGCTGCCGGGGGCGCCGGGGCCGATCACGCCGGCGACGCCGAGCCCGCCGATGACCAGGAAGGCGATGATCGCGGCGACCTTGACGGTGGCGAACCAGAACTCGAACTCGCCGAAGTTCTTCACCGCGGTGAGGTTGCTGGCGCAGAAGAAGACCATGAACAGGGCGACCCAGACCCAGGCGGAGACCCCGGGGACCCAGCCGTTGACGATCTTCCCGGCGGCGGTGGCCTCGGCGGCGACGCCGCAGCAGAGCATCACCCAGTACATCCAGCCGGCCGTGATCCCGGCCCAGGGGCCGATCTCCTTCTCGGCGTGCACCGAGAAGGAGCCGGAGGCCGGGCGGGCGGCGGACATCTCGCCGAGCATCCGCATGATCAGCATGACCAGCAGGCCGGAGAGGGTGAAGGCGAGGATGATCGCCGGCCCGGCGGCCGCGATGCCGGCGCCGGAGCCCACGAACAGGCCGGCGCCGATGACGCCGCCGAGGGCGATCATCGACAGGTGGCGCTGCTTGAGTCCGTGGCTGAGCTGCTGGCCACCGGACGGCGGGGGAGCCTCGGTGGTCCCGGGCGCCTGGGGCGCGGAGGTGGGGGCCATAGGGGTGGATCCAGACTGTGCGGAATGCGGCATGAGCTGTCCAATATCCGGGGACCCCGCTGTTCATGCCAACGATGTCCGCCGCGGGCCCACCATGCGGACCGGGTGGTCACCGTGCGTGGCGGACGGTTCGCCGAGAGTCGCCCGGAGCCGGTTCCGACAAGCTTCGTGGGCGGTGCTTTGTCCGAAACCGTGGCATCGGCGCAGTGGATCACCGCGTAGGTTCACAGGTGTTCACTCACCTGGACCTCACGGAGGAGCCCCGATGGCCACTGCCACCACCCCGATAGCGCGTCGCGCCGTCCTCGCCGACCTGCTGCCCGCCGCCTCGACCCGCCTCGGCACCCAGGTCCGCGACCTCGCCCTGGTGGTCGGCGGCGCCGCGCTGACCGGTGTGGCCGCCCAGCTGTCGGTCACCGTGCCCGGCTCGCCGGTGCCGGTCACCGGCCAGACCTTCGCCGCCCTGCTGGTCGGCACCGCGCTGGGCGCCCGCCGCGGCGTCGCCTCGCTCGCGCTCTACCTGCTGGCCGGCGCGGCCGGCCTGCCCTGGTTCGCCGAGGGCACCTCCGGCTGGGCCATGCCGTCCTTCGGCTACGTGCTCGGCTTCGTCCTCGCCGCCGCCCTGACAGGCGCGCTGGCCCGCCGCGGCGCCGACCGCTCCCCGCTGAACACCGCGGTGACGATGGCGCTGGGCAGCCTGGCCATCTACGCCGTCGGCGTCCCGTACCTGGCGTTCAGCCTGCACGTCCCGCTGGCCCGCGCCGCCGAACTGGGCCTCTACCCGTACCTGGTCGGCGACGCGCTCAAGGCCGCCTTCGCCGCCGGCGCGCTGCCGCTCGCCTGGAAGCTGCTCGGCCGCCGCTGAGACCCGGACCCCCCGTTGTCGGTCCCGGGCGCACCCGCGTGCCACACTCATGGCATGCGCGTGTACCTGGGCTCCGACCATGCCGGATACGAACTGAAGAACCACCTCGTGGAGTGGCTCAAGGGGGCCGGCCACGAGCCGGTCGACTGCGGGCCGCACATCTACGACGCCGAGGACGACTACCCGCCGTTCTGCCTGCGCGCCGCCGAGCGCACCGCCGCCGACGCGGACGCCCTCGGCATCGTGATCGGCGGCTCGGGCAACGGTGAGGCGATCGCCGCCAACAAGGTCAAGGGCGTCCGTGCGGCGCTGGCCTGGAGCGTGCAGACCGCCGAGCTCGGCCGTCAGCACAACAACGCCAACGTCATCTCCATCGGCGGGCGGATGCACACCGAGGAGGAGGCCACCGAGTTCGTCGAGGTCTTCCTCAAGACCCCCTACAGCGGCGAGGCCCGGCACACCCGCCGGATCGAGATGCTGAGCGAGTACGAGACCACCGGCGAGCTCCCGCCGATCCCGGCCCACCACCCCCAGGGCTGATCCACCCGCCACCGCCGCCCGGCCCCCCCCACCCGCGGCCCCGCCCGTCGCCGTCCGCGCGGCCCCCGGCGGCTGTGTCGTCGGCCACAGGCGCCCGCGCGCCCGCAGCTGCGCACGCGGGGCGCACGCGCCGCCCGCCGGCGCCGTACGCCCAACCGGCGCACGCCTCCTGACGGCGTGCCCGCCACCGGCCCGATCGGCCGAAACCCGCTGAGCGGCCCGCGCGCCGGGGCCGCCGCCCGCCCCCGGACCGTCGACGCCGGGCCGCACCCGTGGATAGGGTCGGACCCCATGGCTGGCAGACCGCCGGGCGCACCGCCCCAGACGACTGCGACGAGGCCCGGCGCCGCCCCGGCGTCCGAGCCCGTGACGGCCCGGCTGCGCAAGAGGCTCCGCCGGGCCCGCCGAAGGCTGCGCACGGCCGGTGTCGACTACTTCCGCGGCGGCGCCGCCGACTGGCCGGTGCTCTGCGCGCTGGCCCTGCTCGTCCCGCTGATGATCCTGCTCAACATCTGGATCCCGGACTGGGCCCCGCCCACCACCCTGGTCCTGCCGATCCTGGCCGGCGCGCTGCTGCTGCGCCCCGGCTCCCTGGTGGTGCTGTACGCGCTGGCCGCCCTCGGGCTGTCCGCCGAGTCCGTGATCCACACCGGCCAGCGGGTCGCCAGCGACAACCCGGAGGCCTACGTCTACGGCGTCACCCCCGGCGCGGCCCTGGTGGTCGGCGCCGCCGGGGTCGGCGGCCTGCTGCTGGCCCAGTTCCGGGCCCGGGTCGGCGTCCCCTGGTGGGGCGGCTCCACCATGCTGTTCGACCTGCGCGAGCGGCTGCGGGTGCAGAGCCGGGTGCCCGAGCTGCCGGCCGGCTGGCACGCCGACATGGCTCTGCGCCCGGCCGGCGGCCAGTCCTTCTCCGGCGACTTCGTGGTGGCCGCCCGCACCGGCCCCGGCCAGCGGCTGCTGGAGGTGGTCCTCGCGGACGTCTCCGGCAAGGGCATGGACGCGGGCTCGCGGGCCCTGCTGCTGTCCGGCGCCTTCGGCGGCCTGGTCGGCTCGCTGCCCGCGCACGACTTCCTGCCCGCCGCCAACGGCTACCTGCTGCGCCAGTCCTGGGAGGAGGGCTTCGCCACCGCCGTCCACCTGGTGCTGGACCTGGACAGCGGCGAGTACGAACTGCTCTCGGCCGGGCACCTGCCGGGCATGCAGCGGCTGGCCGGCGAGGGGCGCTGGGAGATCAAGGAGGCCGAGGGCCCGCTGCTCGGGATCTACGACGGCGCCAAGTTCGACGGCGTGCGCGGCCGGCTGAACCGGGGCGACGTGCTGATGCTGTGCACCGACGGCATGGTCGAGGAGCCCGGCCGGGACCTCGCCGAGGGCATGGACCGGCTGATGGGGGAGGCCGACCGGCTGGTCCCCGGCGGCGCCCCGGGCAGCGGTGCGGGCGCGGCGGGCGCGCTGATCGAGACGGTCGCCCGGGACATCAACGACGACCGGGCCGTACTGCTGCTCTGGCGAGACTGAGGCGGCTGTCCGCGTCATGTGCCACCGGCAGGGCCGTCGTGTCAAGCCTGGCAGCTGATCTTCGGCCATATCGGACGGCCCGTCGGCTGAGCGGATCCGCGACCTCCGCTCCACGTCCCCGGGCGTTTCCCGGCCGCTCAGCAGCGCCCCGCCGACGATTCGTCAGAACGGCTCCGCTATCGTCCCGGTCGGCGGAAACTCGTCTCGCATCGCAGGATGTCGACGCTGGGCCGACTGTCAGACCTTTACGCAATCGGCACGGTCGACCACACTGAGTCCGGGCGGGACTGTTCAGGATTCGGGGGATGGGGGGCGACACGTGCGGCACACCAGACAGCGGGCCGGTGCGCGTTCCTCGGCCGGCGCTGTGCCGGACGGTCCGCGATTCCGCCTCGGGACCGTCGGACAGGCCGGGGTCCGGCTTCGCAGGTGCCGCCGGGCGGCGGCGCCACGCTATGAAACGAGGAAGTGAGTCCGGGTGGCACTCTCCGTCTCCGCGCTGGTCCTGTTCGCGATCCTGTGCATCATCTTCATCCGGAACAAGCAGCTGAAGATCCCGCACGCGATCGTCGCCGCCCTGTTCGGCTTCATGCTGCACGAGACCACGATGGCGACCTCCATCAACTCCCTGCTGGCCAACCTGGCGCACAGCATCTCCAGCATCACGGGGGGCTGACCCGGCCGGGCCGGACGGATCCCTCGCGCCCCGAGCCGAAGGGGCGCGCCGGTGCCGAAAGGGAGAGCGCGAGGGAGCGACGCAGGAGCGAGGGAGCGCCGACCGTCGGCACCGGGTCCGAGCGCCCCGGAGGCGAGCGGGCGAGCAGCAGCTACCGGCCGGCCCTCCGGGCCTCCCGCCAGCGGGCGAACAGTCCCCGGGGGCGCGTCGCCGCCGGGGCCGGGGCGCGCACCGGCACAGGTGCCGGGGCGCCCGTCGGCGCGGCCGGTGCCGGTGCCGCCCGTTCCGCCGTCAGCAGCACGAACAGCCGCGCCCAGCACAGCCGTTCGCCGCGCGGCCAGTCCAGCGCGCGCAGCGCCGCGGAGGCCGCCTCCGACACCTCGCCGCCCACCCGGACCTCGGCGACGTCGTCGCCCGCCTTCCCGCCCAGGAAGAGCTTCACCCCGACCGGTCCCGGCCCGGTCAGCTCCCGCTCCAGGGCCGGCGCCAGCGCGGGCAGCACCCGGTGCTCGGCGAGCCAGGCCGCCAGGTGCTCGTTGCCGAAGCCGAACACGGCTGCCGGCCCCTGCACCGCCCGCCAGCCCGGGAGTTCGGGCAGGTTCGGGCGGTCGGCGTGGATCCCGCGCCCGTCGGCCAGCTCGACCAGCACCGAGGCGGTGGTGGTCGCCCACATCTTCACCGCGTTGGCGAGCTTCTCCTCCTCGGTCTTGCCGAGGCCGGGTGCGCAGTCCCACACCACCGGGGCGTCCGCCCGGCCCAGGTGGAGCACGAAGCCGAGGTCCACGTGCCCGGCGCCGCCGTCCTCCCCGGGGTGCTCGCGCACCGCCACCGCGGTGGTCCCGGGGCCGCGCACCACCTCGCCGTCCGGGTGGAAGTCCTGGCCCAGTCGTGCCATCTCCCGGACCACACAGCGCTGTATGACCGCCAGTCGCTCCTGCGGACCCACGGGACTCCTCCACTCCGGGAGCGCGGCGCCACGGGTCGCGCTCGAACTGCGCTCGAACGCCGCCGAGGCTATCGGCCCGACCGCCGTGCGGGAAACCGTGCGGACGCCTTCTCCCTGCGGTCGCGGAATTGTCCGGGATGCCCCACTTTGGGGAGCGGAACCCGACAGCCGTCCGCCTGGAGAGCCCGCATGGCCCGCACCGCCCCGACGCCCCCCGTGCCCCACCCGGCCGCCCTGGCGGACCTGCTCGCGGGCCCGGACGGCTCCGGCCTGGTCGCCGAGGTGGAGGCCTACCTCGCCTCGCTGCCCGCCCCCGCGCGCACCCCCGGGCCGTACGTCTGCCGCTACGGGAGCGTCCTGCGCCCCTGGCACGCCGGCCACCCGGAGCCCCGGGCCACCCTGCTCGACCGGGCGCTGCGCCGCCCCGCCCGGCCCGTCCCGGTCACCACCGCCGACCACCTGCGGCTCGCCTCCCGCTACATCGGCGCCCACGGCTGGCTGCAGGGCGCGATGTGGGACGCCACCGGGCGGGTCTGCCTGCTCGGCGCCCAGGCCGCCGTCCTGGCGTACGGCTACGGCACCCCGGCGACCGTGCGGGCCGGCCGGGTCCAGCTGATGGAGGTGCTGCACGCCACCGGCCGCCCGGCGCGCTCCCCGGACGAGTACAACGACCGCCCCGCCACCCGGGAGGGCGACGTCCACCTGCTGCTCGACCGGGCCGCCGCCCGGGCCGCCCGGCTGGGGCTCTGAGGCGCCGCACGGGCCCGGGAACGCCGACGGCCCCGGTGCGCTGGGCGCACCGGGGCCGGGCCGGAAGAGCGGGTGACGAGAATCGAACTCGCGTGACTAGTTTGGAAGACTAGGGCTCTACCATTGAGCTACACCCGCGCGAAGCCGCCGACCGTTCCCGGTCGGAAGTTCGGGGGACAGCGTACCCGCTCCGGTCCCTCCCGTGCACACCGCATTCCGCGCGCACCCCCTTCCGCGATGCTCCCGCCGTGCCCCGAATAAGTCGACGAGCCGTACAGGCCCGGCGTGTACGCTTCCTCTCGGCACCACGGGGTGTGGCGCAGTTTGGTAGCGCGTCCGCTTTGGGAGCGGAAGGCCGTCGGTTCGAATCCGGTCACCCCGACAGTGCGGCAGGGTCTCGCCCACCGGGGCGGGGCCCTGTTCTGTTCGGGCGGTACGGTGGCGCCTGGCGTCCGCCTTTCGTGGTACCGGTAGGATGGGGCGCTGGCGGTAGTCCCTGTGGCGTCAACCCAGGTCAACCGCCCGAGGGCGAGGAGTCAAGCTCACCGTCCACCCACACGGGAGATGCAGCTCCAACCGCCCATCGCCCGTCTCGTCCGACCCACCCGTACCGGCTCCGGCCGGGGCGTGCGGGCCGGGCGGAGACAACCTGACCGCAAGCCCCTAGGAGACCTAACCGTGAAGAGCGCCGTCGAGACTCTGAACCCGACCCGGGTTCGACTCACCGTCGAGGTGCCCTTCGAGGAGCTCAAGCCCAGCCTCGACGCGGCGTACAAGAAGATCAACCAGCAGGTCACGGTTCCGGGCTTCCGCAAGGGCAAGATCCCGGCTCGCGTCATCGACCAGCGCTTCGGCCGCGGTGCCGTGCTGGAGGAGGCCGTCAACGACGCCCTGCCGCGCTTCTACACGCAGGCCGTCGACGAGGGCAAGATCGAGGTCCTCGGCCAGCCCGACATCACCAACATCGAGGGTGTCGAGAAGATCGCCGACGGTGGTGACCTGAAGTTCACCGCCGAGGTGGACATCCGCCCGGAGATCACCCTGCCGGAGTTCTCCTCCATCGAGGTGACCGTCGACCCGATCGTCGTCTCCGACGAGGACATCGAGAAGTCCCTCGAGCAGCTGCGCGAGCGCTTCTCCTCGGTCAAGGACGTCGAGCGCGCCGCCGCCGAGGGCGACATCGTGGTCGTCGACCTGATCGCCAAGGTCGACGGCGAGGTGCCGGACGACGGCACCGCCACGGGCGTCAGCTACGAGATCGGCTCGGGCCGCCTCATCGACGGCATCGACGAGGCCGTGCTCGGCCTGTCGGCCGGCGCGGAGAAGACCTTCGAGACCGAGCTCAAGGGTGGCACCCAGGCCGGCAAGACCTCCGAGGTCACCGTCACCGTCACGGCCGTCCAGGAGAAGGAGCTGCCGGAGCTGGACGACGAGTTCGCCCAGCTGGCCAGCGAGTTCGACAGCCTGGAGGACCTGCGTGCCGACTCCCGCAAGCGCCTGGAGCGCATGAAGGAGTACGACCAGGCCACCCAGGCCCAGGAGAAGGTCCTCGACGCGCTGCTCACGCTGGTTGAGATCGAGTACCCCGAGAAGCTCCTGAAGGACGAGATCGAGACCCGCAAGCACAACCTCGAGCACCACCAGCTCGAGCCGATGGGTCTGAACATCGACACCTACCTGGAGACCCAGGGCAAGTCCCGCGAGGAGTGGGAGGCGGAGATCGAGGAGCAGGCGAAGAAGGGCATCAAGACCCAGTTCGTCCTGGACCAGATCGTCGCCAACGAGGAGCTGGGGGTCAACCAGGAGGAGCTCACCGAGCACCTCATCCGCCGTGCGGCCGGTTCCGGCCTCACGCCGGACCAGTTCGCCCAGCAGGTCGTCCAGGGCGGTCAGGTTCCGCTGCTGGTCGGCGAGGTCGCCCGCGGCAAGGCGCTGGCCACCGTGGTCGAGGCCGCCAAGGTCGTCGACACCGAGGGCAACGAGATCAACTTCGACGACGAGGACGAGACGGCCGAGACCGTCGAGGCCGCCGCCGAGGAGAAGACCGAGGAGAGCACCGAGGCCTGAGTGCCCCGGTAGCCCCCCGAGGCGCTGCAACGGGCCCGGACGCCGCTACGGCGTCCGGGCCCGTCGTCGTCCCACCGCGCACCCGGGTGCCCCCGCGACCCTGCGCTCACAGCGAACAGTTCTGCGTGAGGGATTCTGCGGCCGGGCCTGCGCGTTAGGGTCCTTGGACAGCAACAATCACGACGTGATACCCGGAAGCTGTGCGACACCGTGACGGCCGCCCGGCGACCGTCCACATCGACTGAGCAGGTGGCTAAGTGACGTTCCCGCAGATGCAGATGGGCCCGATGGCGCCGCACGCCGCCTCTGGTGACGTGCTCGGCGGCCTGGGTGACCAGGTCTACAACCGGCTGCTCAACGAGCGGATCATCTTCCTCGGCCAGCAGGTCGACGACGACATCGCCAACAAGATCACCGCGCAGCTGCTGCTGCTGGCCGCGGACCCCGAGAAGGACATCTTCCTCTACATCAACTCCCCGGGCGGCTCGATCTCGGCGGGCATGGCGATCTACGACACCATGCAGTACATCAAGAACGACGTCGTCACCATCGCCATGGGCATGGCCGCCTCGATGGGTCAGTTCCTGCTGACCGCCGGCGCCAAGGGCAAGCGCTTCTCGCTGCCGAACGCCAACATCCTGATGCACCAGCCCTCCGCGGGCCTCGGCGGCTCCGCCACGGACATCCGCATCCAGGCCGAGCAGCTGCTCCGCACCAAGAAGCGGATGTCCGAGCTGATCGCCTTCCACAGCGGCCAGTCCTTCGAGCAGATCACCCGGGACTCCGACCGCGACCGCTGGTTCACCCCGGAGGAGGCCCTGGAGTACGGCCTCATCGACGCGATCATGCACAGCGCCGCGGACGTCCCCGGCGGCGGCGGCACGGGCGCCTGAGCCTCGGCCCGGCCCACGAGACCACAGCCACAACGCCCCGGAGGACAAGAACCCCCATGAACATCCCCAGCCTGTCGGCCGCCAAGGCCCGCGTCGAGGACATGCGCGCCGAGGGTCGCTACATCGTCCCGCGCTTCGTCGAGCGCACCACGCAGGGCATCCGCGAGTACGACCCGTACGCCAAGCTGTTCGAGGAGCGCATCATCTTCCTCGGCTCGCAGGTCGACGACGTCTCGGCGAACGACATCATGGCGCAGCTGCTGTGCCTGGAGTCGATGGACCCGGACCGCGAGATCCAGATGTACATCAACTCGCCCGGCGGCTCGTTCACGGCCCTGACGGCCATCTACGACACCATGCAGTACGTCAAGCCGGACATCACCACGGTCTGCATGGGCCAGGCGGCCTCCGCCGCGGCCGTGCTGCTCGCCGCCGGCACCCCCGGCAAGCGGATGGCGCTGCCGAACGCCCGCATCCTGATCCACCAGCCGTACACCGAGACCGGCCGCGGCCAGGTGTCCGACCTGGAGATCCAGGCCAAGGAGATCTTCCGGATGCGCGAGCAGCTGGAGCAGATGCTCTCCAAGCACTCCAACAAGCCGGTGGAGCAGGTGCGCGAGGACATCGAGCGCGACAAGATCCTGACCGCCGAGGAGGCCCTGGAGTACGGCCTGGTGGACCAGATCATCTCCACCCGCAAGACCTCGCTGACCTCCTGAGGCCGGTACCGTCGGGGGGCGCTGTCACGGCATCTGTTCGGTATCAATTCGCCCAGGGCGTAGGGCAGACCCGGCGAAGAGGACGGAATCACGGGCCCGGCAGAGTACCGTCGGATAGCGAGACCGAGCGCCGTCGGCGCGGACGGTCCACAGCACCAGGCCCCGGAACCCCCGCGGGGCCCCTGGCGAAGGGGAAGCACCTCGTGGCACGCATCGGAGACGGTGGCGACCTGCTCAAGTGCTCGTTCTGCGGCAAGTCGCAGAAGCAGGTGAAGAAGCTGATCGCCGGCCCAGGCGTGTACATCTGCGACGAGTGCATCGACCTGTGCAACGAGATCATCGAGGAGGAACTCGCCGAGACCTCCGAGGTCCGCTTCGAGGAGCTCCCGAAGCCGCGTGAGATCTACGAGTTCCTGGACCAGTACGTAGTCGGCCAGGACCTCGCCAAGAAGGCGCTGTCGGTCGCGGTCTACAACCACTACAAGCGGGTCCAGGCGGGCGAGGCCGGCCGTAGCGGCGGCAACGGCCGCGAGGACGCGATCGAGCTGGCCAAGTCGAACATCCTGCTGCTGGGCCCCACCGGCTCCGGCAAGACCCTGCTGGCGCAGACCCTGGCCCGGATGCTGAACGTCCCCTTCGCGATCGCGGACGCCACCGCGCTGACCGAGGCCGGCTACGTCGGCGAGGACGTCGAGAACATCCTGCTCAAGCTGATCCAGGCGGCCGACTACGACGTCAAGAAGGCCGAGACCGGGATCATCTACATCGACGAGATCGACAAGGTCGCGCGCAAGAGCGAGAACCCGTCGATCACCCGCGACGTCTCCGGCGAGGGCGTGCAGCAGGCGCTGTTGAAGATCCTGGAGGGCACCACCGCCTCGGTGCCGCCGCAGGGCGGGCGCAAGCACCCGCACCAGGAGTTCATCCAGATCGACACCACCAACGTGCTGTTCATCGTCGGCGGTGCCTTCGCCGGTCTGGAGCGGATCATCGAGGGCCGCGCGGGTGCCAAGGGCATCGGCTTCGGCGCCAACATCCGCTCCAAGCGCGAGTCGGACGCCAGCGACCACTTCCGCCAGGTGATGCCCGAGGACCTGGTGAAGTTCGGCATGATCCCCGAGTTCATCGGCCGTCTGCCGGTCATCACCAGCGTGCACAACCTGGACCGCGAGGCGCTGCTGCAGATCCTCACCGAGCCGAAGAACGCGCTGGTCAAGCAGTACCGCAAGCTCTTCGAACTGGACGGCGTGGAGCTGGAGTTCTCCCGGGACGCGCTGGAGGCGATCGCCGACCAGGCGATCCTGCGCGGCACCGGCGCGCGCGGTCTGCGGGCCATCATGGAGGAGGTGCTGATGTCCGTGATGTACGAGGTCCCCTCGCGTCAGGACGTCGCCCGCGTGGTGGTCACCGGGGACGTCGTCTCCAAGCACGCCATCCCCACCCTCGTCCCGCGCGACATGATCAAGCGCGAGCGCCGCGACAAGAGCGCCTGAGCCCGGGCCGACGGCCTTCGGCCGGAGGCAGCGAAGGGGCCCCGCACCGGAATCCGGTGCGGGGCCCCTTCGTCACCGCGGGCCCGGGCGGGCCTACTTGGGCACCTCGGCGACCGCGCGCAGGTCGCGGGTGTCGACGGCGAGCTTGTCGATGTCGGGCTGGGTGCCGTCGTCGGAGCCCTTGAGCACCATGACGACGGTGCTCTTGTCGGCCCAGGCGCAGAGGGCCAGCTTGCTCTCGCCGCTCTGCGAGGTGGCGCACTCCATCTGGCCGCCCTTGGGGCCCGGGTCCACCGCGTGCCGGCCGCTGATCGTGCCGCCCGCGCCGGAGAAGCCGGCGAACATCTGGTCCAGCTCCTGCTTGGGCAGCAGCACCTTGCCGTAGACGCCGACCGCGATCAGCTGCGGGGTGGAGTCCGCGTCCTGGTAGACCCCGGCGACGCCGGTGGGCTTCCAATTGCCGTCGCCCTGGCCGATCTTGGAGGTCAGCTCGTCCTGCAGCTTCCCGGTCACCGCGGGGTCGTCGTTGGCCTTGAGGTCCTTGAAGGTCGCCGGCATCACGAGCTTCTCGGTGCCGGTGCCGCTGGTCACGTTCCAGGCGAGGTAGCCGAACACGCCGATCAGGACGACCAGGACGGCGCCGACGGTGCCGAGCACGATCCACAGCGTGCGGCGCGACTTGCGCGGCGGCACCGGCGCGTACCCGCCGTAACCGGGGTAGGCCCCGGGCGCGCCCTCCGGGGTGCCCGGGTAGCCCGGGTAGCCGCCGGCCTCCGGCCCGCCGGGTGCGGGGTAGCCGGGCGGCGGGGCCTGCGGCGGGACACCGCCGTAGCCGGGGGCGGCCGGCGGCGGGGTCGCCGGGTACCCGGGCTGCGGCGGGGGCCCGTACGGGTTCTGGTCGGACATGCGGGACCCTTTCTGGGACGTCGCGCGTGGAGACCGCCGGGGGTACCGGCGGCGTGGTGCTGCTGCTGGGTTGCGCTGCTGCTACGGGGCGGCCGGGCGGGGCCTCCGGGTCAGCGGGCGACCTTCATGGCGTCGCGGACGGTGCGGGTCTTCTCCGCGGCCTGGTCGGGGGTGAGGCCCGAGTCGCTGCCGCCCGTGCTGCCGGTGGTGCCCAGGCTGAGGTGGCTGAACGTGACCCGGCCGTAGGTGGACTTGTCCGCCCAGACGCAGACCGTCGGGCCGGGCTTGCCGATGATGCTGGCGACGCCGCAGCTGAGCTTGCCGTCGGAGGCGTGGCCGTCCTTGGCGGGGAAGTCGGTCATCGGGGTGGACCAGGTCAGGCCGCCGCTGTCCTTCTTGGAGTCGGCGATGATCTGCGCGGGGTCGTTGAGGGAGCCGTAGATGCCGACGACCGACAGCGAGTCCATGTTCTTGACGTCGGCGCCCTTGCTGTAGCTGGCCACCAGCGCGTGCAGGTCCGTGCCGACCTTCGCGACCTCGGGCTTGCTCATGTCGGCGGCCTCCTCCTTCGCCGACTTCTGGACGTAGCCGTCCAGCAGCGTCTGCGGCGCGCTGAGCTTGTACCGGCCGCCCGAGTCGCTGCCGGCGCCGAGGAACTTCCAGGCGGCGAAGCCGCCGCCGCCGAGCACCAGGGCGCCTACGACGAGGCCGACCACCAGGCCGCCCTTGCCCTTGCGCGCCGGCGCCGGGTAGCCCGGCTGGCCGTACGGGCCCTGCGGGGGCACGCCGTACTGCGGCTGCGGGGCGCCGTAGGGCTGCTGCGGCGGGTACCCGTACTGGGGCTGCGGGGCGCCGTAGGGCTGCTGCGGCGGCGGCGCGCCGTAGGGCTGGCCGCCGTAGGGCTGGCCCTGCGGCTGCGGATACTGCTGTCCCTGTCCCTGGCCGTACATGTGTCCTCGTGCTCCCCCGCCGCACCCGCGGCCGATCCTCGTATGGGTATGTCCGTGCACGCCCGGTCACCCGGACGAGTGCCCGGGCACGCTACCGCACGGCACCGGCGGCGGGAGCGCCCGGACCGGCCGAGTCCGCGGACCGAAAGCGGTTCGTAACCAGCGCCCACGGTTACGTAAACTGTGCGTCGTGACCGACACGACGAACCAGCGCCCCGTGAGCACCACCGGGGACGATGCGGCAACCCTCCCGACGACCTACACCCCCGCGGACGTAGAGGGCGAGCTGTACGAGCGCTGGGTGGACCGTGGCTACTTCACCGCGGACGCGAAGAGCGACAAGCCCGCGTACACGATCGTCATCCCCCCGCCGAACGTCACCGGCGTCCTGCACCTCGGTCACGCCTTCCAGCACACGCTGATGGACGCGCTGACCCGCCGCAAGCGCATGCAGGGCTTCGAGACGCTCTGGCTGCCCGGCATGGACCACGCGGGCATCGCGACCCAGAACAAGGTCGAGCAGCAGCTCGCCGAGGCCGGTCTCTCCCGCCACGACCTGGGCCGCGAGGCCTTCGTGGAGAAGGTCTGGGAGTGGAAGCAGAGCTACGGCGGCCGCATCCTCGGCCAGATGCGCCGCCTCGGCGACGGCGTGGACTGGTCGCGCGAGCGCTTCACCATGGACGAGGGCCTGTCCCAGGCCGTCCAGACCATCTTCAAGCGCCTGTTCGACGACGGCCTGATCTACCGCGCCGAGCGCATCATCAACTGGTGCCCGCGCTGCCTCACCGCGCTGTCCGACATCGAGGTGGAGCACGAGGACACGCCGGGCGAGCTGGTCTCGATCCGCTACGGCGACGGTGACGACTCGATCGTCGTCGCCACCACCCGGGCCGAGACGATGCTGGGCGACACCGCGGTGGCCGTCCACCCGGACGACGAGCGCTACCGGCACCTGGTCGGCCGGACCATCAAGCTGCCGCTGACCGACCGGGAGATCCCGGTCGTCGCCGACGAGCACGTCGACCCGGAGTTCGGCACCGGCGCCGTCAAGGTGACGCCCGCGCACGACCCGAACGACTTCGCCATCGGCCAGCGCCACGGCCTGCCGAACCTGACGGTGATGGACGAGCGCGGTGCGATCACCGTGCACGGCCCCTTCCTCGGCCTGGACCGGATGGAGGCCCGTTCGGCCGTCGTCGGCGCGCTGCGCGAGCAGGGCCGGATCGTCGCCGAGAAGCGCCCGTACATGCACGCCGTCGGCCACTGCTCGCGCTGCCACACCGTGGTCGAGCCGCGGCTGTCGCTGCAGTGGTGGGTCAAGGTCGAGCCGCTGGCCAAGGCCGCCGGCGACGCCGTCCGCGACGGCAAGGTGGAGATCCACCCGAAGGAGCTGGAGCGCCGCTACTTCGACTGGGTCGACAACATGTACGACTGGTGCATCTCGCGCCAGCTCTGGTGGGGCCACCGGATCCCGGTCTGGTACGGCCCCGAGGGCGAGGTCGTCTGCGTCGGACCGGACGAGCAGCCGCCGACCGGCGAGGGCTGGGTCCAGGACCCGGACGTCCTGGACACCTGGTTCTCCTCCGGCCTGTGGCCGTTCTCCACGCTGGGCTGGCCGGAGAAGACCGCCGACCTGGAGAAGTTCTACCCGACCGACGTCCTGCTGACGGGCCACGACATCATCTTCTTCTGGGTCGCCCGGATGATGATGTTCGGCCTGTACGCGATGGACGGCGAGGCGCCGTTCAAGACCGTCGCGCTGACCGGTCTGGTCCGCGACGAGTTCGGCAAGAAGATGTCGAAGTCCTCCGGCACCGCGGTGGACCCGCTGGACTGGATGGACGCCTACGGCGCCGACGCCGTCCGCTTCACCCTGGCCGGCGGCGCCAACCCGGGCGCCGACGTGCCGATCGGCGAGGACTGGGTCAAGGGCTCGCGCAACTTCTGCAACAAGATCTGGAACGCGACCCGCTTCGCGCTGATGAACGGCGCCACCACCGAGGGCCCGCTGCCGGCGCCCGAGGAGATGACCGCGGTCGACCGCTGGATCCTGTCGCGGCTGAACGCCACCGTCGCCAAGGTGGACGGGCTGTACGAGGACTACCAGTTCGCCAAGCTCTCGGACGCGCTGTACCACTTCGCCTGGGACGAGGTCTTCGACTGGTACGTCGAGCTCTCCAAGACCACCCTGGCCAAGGGCGGCCCGCAGGCCGACGCCTCGCGCCGGGTCCTGGGCGAGGTCCTGGACGTCACCCTGCGGCTGCTGCACCCGGTCGTCCCGTTCGTCACCGAGGCGCTGTGGACCACCCTCACCGGCGCCGAGTCGCTGGTCGTCGCCGAGTGGCCGAAGGACAGCGGCTACCGCGACGCGGCCGCCGAGTCGGAGGTCGCCACGCTGCAGCAGGTGGTCACCGAGGTCCGCCGGTTCCGCTCGGACCAGGGCCTGCAGCCCGCGCAGCGCGTCCCGGCCCAGCTGGAGCTGGCCGGCACCGTGCTGGCCGTCCACGAGGACGCGATCCGCTCGCTGCTGCGGCTGACCGTCCCCGAGGAGGGCTTCGCGGCCACCGCCTCGCTGCCGGTGGCCGGTGCCACCGTCGCGCTGGACCTCTCCGGCACCATCGACGTCGCGGCGGAGCGCAAGCGCCTCGCCAAGGACCTCGCGGCCGCCGAGAAGGAGAAGACCCAGACCACCGCCAAGCTCGGCAACGAGGCCTTCCTGGCCAAGGCGCCGGACGAGGTGGTCGCCAAGATCCGGGGCCGTCAGGAGGCCGCCGAGGCCGACATCGCCCGGATCACCGCCCAGCTCGCGGCGCTGCCGCAGGGCTGAGCCCGCACCGCCCCTGGGGGGCCGCATCCCGCGACGCGCGGGGTGCGGCCCCTCGGCGTTCTCCGGCGTGCCCGTTGGGGCGTGCTCCCTCCGGCGTGCTCCTTCCGGCGCGCTGGTTACGGCGCGTTCGTTTGCGGCGCGCCGTTTTCGGTGGGCCCGGCGGGACGGCCACTACGCCTAATAGAGCAGCAACATTGCTCCCTTCCGGCGAATATTCATCCTGGACCGGGTGAGGTCCTATTCCGAGCGAATTGATTCCGGTCTTGCCCGCGCGCGTTCGCGGAAGTTTTCAGGTCGGATGTGTACGGTGTGCTCGGAGTTTCCGAAGGTGTTTCTGCTGAGCGTTCCTGCTGAGCGACGGACGGGAGGCATGGCGTGGTGGTGACCGAGGAGTTGGCCCAGGAACTGCCTGCCGAGGCGGTCGAGGAGGCCAAGGCCAGGGCGGCGACCCTGCTGCTCGCCTTCCGCCACGGCAACCAGCTCGCGTTCGACCACGAGTTGGACCTGCTGCTGGCGGAGAACGCCGAGCGGGAGGTGACCGCCCTGCTCACCTGGATCGCCGCCGAGGCCGTCCGCAAGGCGTACGCCCCCGAGGTCGGCGACCGGGTGCTGCGGGCGATGGCCCGCCGGGCCCCTCAGGACGGCGGCGCCGTCCAGGTGGACGAGGAGAGCGCGAACGCCGCCCAGCTGATCGAGGCGGTCGCGGACGGCCGGGTGGCCGAGGTCCGCGGCCTGGTCGCGGCGACGGCGGACACCACCTTCCTGCTCGGCGGTCTGCTGCAGGGCGTCGCGATGATGCTGCCGCTGCTGCCCGAGGGTGAACTGGCCGAGAT
Organism: Kitasatospora sp. NPDC059827; assembly: GCF_042731675.1. NCBI lineage: Bacteria > Bacillati > Actinomycetota > Actinomycetes > Kitasatosporales > Streptomycetaceae > Kitasatospora > Kitasatospora sp. NPDC059827. The sequence goes on from NZ_JBHWIV010000041.1 coordinate 21,036, forward strand.
CACGGCCGAGTTGCGCCGCCGGCACGGCGGCTGCGCGCACGTCCCGGAGGCCCGGGCCGGGGTCTGACCCCGGCCCGGGGGCGGCTCACGGCATGGCGTGCAGGTGGGCGCCGATGGTGGCGGAGACCGGATTGCCCGCCCTGGCGTCCCAGTTGGTCGACCAGGTCATCGCCCCGCCGATGCCGGGCCAGGCGGTGTCCGGCCGGTAGCTGCCGCAGCCGGTGCCGGAGGCCAGGCAGTCCAGCGCCTTGTTCACCGTGCCGGGGTCGGTGTAGCCGCCGCCGGCGGCGCTGGTGGAGGCCGGCACCCCGAGCCCGACCTGGTCGGGCCGCAGTCCGCCCTTGAGCTGGATGCAGGCCAGGGCGGTGAGGAAGTCCTCGGTGCCCTGGGAGTAGACGTTGCCGTCGCAGCCGTTCATCGCACCGGAGTTGTAGTACTGCATGTTGACGATGGTGAGGACGTCCTTCACGTTCAGCGCCAGCTTGAAGTACTCCATCCCGGTCGACTGCATGTCGATGGTCTGCGGCGCCATGGTGAGGACGAACCCGCTGCCCGCCCGCGCCGCCAGGGAGTGCAGTGCCTGGCCCATGAAGGTGGAGTCGATGCCGTTCTCCAGGTCGATGTCGATCCCGTCGAAGCCGTAGTTCCGCAGCAGGGCCCAGGCGGTGTCGGCGAAGGTCGCGGCGGAGGCGGAGTCGCCCACCCAGACCGTGCCGTTCTGGCCGCCGACGGAGAGCACCACCCGCTTCCCGGCCGCCCGCTTGGCCGCGATGTCGGCCTTGAACTGGGCGTCGGTGTAGCCGCCGAGCTTGGTGGACAGGGCCGGGTCCAGGGTGAAGCCCAGGCCGCCGCGGGTGGCGGTGGCGTCGGCGAAGGCGACCGCGATGATGTCGTAGGCGGCCGGGACGTCGCTGATCCGCTGCACCGTGGCGCCGTTGTCGAAGTTCTGCCAGTACCCGGTGAGGACGTGCTTGGGCAGGCCGGGCGGCCTGGTCGGGGTGGACGTGCCGGTGGGGGTGGGCGTGCCGGTGCCCGTGCCGGTGCCCGTGCCGGTGGCCGTCGGGCTCGGTGAGGCGGTGCCGGTGGCGGTCGCCGTGGCCGTCGGGCTGGGGGAGGGCTGCGGCCCGCCGGGCCCGAGCAGGGTGACGTCGTCGGCGAGGAAGGCAGGCTGGGCGTACCAGCCGTGCAGGTAGACGGTGACGCTGGTGGTGCCCGGGCCGGTGGTGAAGCTCGTGCTCAGCCGGCTCCAGCCGGTGCCGCCGGGGGTCCAGGTGCTCGGATCGCCGCCGCCGGTGCCGCGGGCGCCCAGGTAGACGTACGAGCCCTGGACCCAGGAGCTCAGGGTGTACGAGGAGGAGGGCTTCACCGACACGGTCTGGGTGCACTCGCCGGTGTCCGACCCGGAGGGGGTGGACTGCAGGGCGTACCGGCCGGAGTGGGCGCCGGCGCTCTGGACCGTGCCGCTGGAGCAGGTCCAGCCGGAGAGGTCGCCGGTCTCGAAGCCGCCGTTGGTGATCAGGTCGGTGTCGGCGGCGTGTGCGCCGGTGCCGTCGGCCAGGACGAGCCCGCCGAGGCCGAGGACGAGGGCGCAGGTGCCGGCGAGCAGCGGGTGGAGGGCGCGCGGGCGCCGGTGTCGGGCAGGTGGCATGACTCCATCTCCAGTGGGGGAGGCCCGGCGGCGCTGGGTGGGGTCAGTGCCGTCCGGGGTGTCGATGGTGCGCGTGCGGGAGCTACCGACAACTCAAGTCCCGGTCGGGAACGGAGACTTGCCTCACAAGGTGGAGTAGACCAATCCGGCTGTCAAGAGGCCCTACGCGGCCAGCGGGGCGTCCTGGGCGGCGTCGCTCCCGGTGCTCCCGGTGCTCCCGGCGGGTCCGGCCAGGGCGGCGGTCAGCGCGGCGATCCGGGCCGAGGCGCGGCCGTCGCCGTACGGGCTCGGGGTGGCGGCCAGTCGGGCCAGCCGCTCGGGGGTGTCGGACAGCCAGCCGCGGGCCAGCTCGCCGAGCTCCTCGCCGGGCCGCACCAGCGCGGCGAAGCCGGCGTCGACCGCCTCCGGGCGCTCGGTGGAGCGGCGCACCACCAGCAGCGGACGGCCGAGCACGGTGCACTCCTCCTGCACGCCGCCGGAGTCGGAGACCAGCAGCGCCGCGTGGCTCGCCAGGCCGAGGAAGTCGCCGTAGCCGACCGGCTCGGTGACGGCCAGGCGCTCCAGCAGGGCGTCCAGTGCGAAGCGCTCGACGGCGGCCCGGGTGCGCGGGTGCATCGGGAACAGCACCGGGGTGCCGGCCCGGGCGATCCGGTCCAGCTCGGCGAGCACGGCGCCGAGCGCCTCGGCGGTGTCGGTGTTCTCCGGGCGGTGCACGGTGGCCAGCACGTACCCGTCCGGGCGCAGCCCGTGCGCGGCGAGCAGCGCGGCGCGGGTGGCGGCGTCGGGCAGCTGACGGCGGACCACCTCGACGACGGTGTTGCCGGTGAGCTCGATCCGCCCCCGGTCGAGGGACTCGGCGCGCAGGTTGGCGACGTTGTCCTCGGTGGCGGCGCAGAGCAGGTCGGAGACGTGGTCGACCATCACCCGGTTGTGCTCCTCGGGCATCGCCCGGTCGTAGCTGCGCAGCCCGGCCTCGACGTGCACCAGCGGGATCTCCCGGGCGTTGGCGGCCAGCGCTCCGGCGAGGGTGGCATTGGTGTCGCCCTGGACGACCACGGCGGCGGGGCGGTCCTCGGCGAAGGCGGCGTCCAGCTGGCCGAGGGACTGGGCGATCTGGCCGGCCCGGGGGCGGCCGCCGACGCCGGTGAGCAGCTCGGGCTCCGGCAGGTCGAGGTCGCGCAGGAAGCGGCCGGACATCGCCTCGTCCCAGTGCTGGCCGGTGTGCACCAGCCGGGTGGCGTCGCCGAGTTCGTGGATCAGCGGGGCGAGCTTGACCAGCTCGGGGCGGGTGCCGAGGACGACGGCGACGCTGTTCGGGGGCAGGCACGTGCTCATGCGGGGGCTCCGGGAGGACGACGCGGGGTGGGGGAGTGGGGGCTCAGGACTCGAGCGCGGTGGGGGCGCCGACGGCGACCTTCTCGGCGTTGCGCCGGGTCTTGGCCCAGCCGTTGCGGCCGAGCAGCAGTCGGACGGCGGCCCGGGCGGCGACCACGAAGAGGTGGTAGGCGTACAGCCACACCAGGACGCCCCAGAGCAGTCCGGTGAGCCGGCTGCGGTCCGGGTGGACGGCCCTGCGGTAGGCGAGGCCCCAGAACACCATCGGCAGGGTGGCGAGCACGAAGGCGAGCAGCATCCACGGGCCGAACCGGAGCTGGAAGTCGGCGGTCTCGGCGGGGAAGAGCACCAGCCCGGCGGTGGTGATGGCGAGCGAGAGCGGGAAGAGCAGCACCAGCAGGACGCAGACCACCGGCTGGAGGAAGGTGTAGAGCACCTCGGCTTTGCCGGAGGCCGGGTAGTGCGGGGAGCGCAGCACCCGGCCGGTGTAGCGCAGGCACTGCATGTTGCCCTGGGCCCAGCGGGTGCGCTGGGTGAGGAAGCGGCGCAGCGAGATCAGGCCCTCCTGGGAGACCTGGGCCTCGGTGACGTGGGTGAGCCGCCAGCCGGCCAGGCGCAGGTCGAGGCCGGACTCGTAGTCCTCCAGCAGGGCGCGCTCGGGCCAGGGGCGGCCGGCCCGGCCCTCCTCGGCGGTGAGCGAGTCGAGGGCGGTGAGCCGGACGAACTGGCCGTTGCCGCCGAGGCCGACGCTGCCGGTGCGGCGGCGCAGCAGCTGCATGCCGGCGTTGTTGGCCTGGAACTCGATGTCCTGCATCCGGACCAGGGCGCGGGCGAGGGCGTTGGCGGTGCGGCCGCGGCCGGGCAGCGGGCGTTCGTCGTCGGCGTTGCGCATCCGGACGCCGATCTGGACGGCGCCGGTGTCGGGGCGGCCGAGGGCCTTGGGGTTGCAGACCTGGCCGAGGGTGCCGGGGTCGAGCCGTCCGTCGGCGTCGACCACGCCGATGACCACCCGGGAGCGGTCGGTGGACTCGGGGAGCCAGGCGGAGATCTCGCGGTAGGCGGCGTTGAGCGCGGCGCCCTTGCCGATCCGGGCGTGCGGGCGGCGGCGCTGGACGAGGTGGATCCGCGGGTCGCGGGCCGCGGCGGCGAGGACGAGTTCGCGGGTGGCGTCCTCGCTGTCGTCGTCGATCACCCAGAGGTGGGCCTCGGGCGCGCTGGTCCGCAGGCCGTCCAGGGTCTGGGTGACCACGGCCTCCTCGTCGCGGCAGGGGATGACCAGGTGCCACTGGAGGGCGGCGGGGTCGCCGGGCGGGGCGGGGCGGCTGTGCCGGAAGGCGTGGCGGGAGCCGGCCCAGTACACGAGGAAGCGTCCGAAGACGAGGGCCATGTAGCCGACGAGGGCCAGGGAGATCAGTCCGGCGAACCAGACGACGGCGTCCTGGCGGAGCACGATCCAGTCGTGCAGGGCGTCGGGCATGGCGCAGTGCTCCTCGTGATCAAAGGCTGTCAGCTCCTGTGGGTTGCGAATCGATGCTCCATTGCCGTCCAAACTCGCTGAATCGATAGTAAAGGGAGCAAACTCAAGAAGCCGGGCAAAGACGGGGCAAAGTGGCCGTTCTCACCCCGGGTCCGCCCCGCGCCCACCCCGCCGCCCACCCCGCCGCGATCCCGTCGGCGCCGTTCCCCTCGCCCTGTGAGGACGGGCCGCCGCCGCTCCGTAGACTGTGGACGTGAGCGACAAGGCCGACCCGAATCCGTACACCCTCCGCCCCTCCGACGACAGCACCGGCGACGCCCTGCGCGACGTCGAACTGGAGCTCTCCAAGCGCTGGCCGGAGAACAAGCTGGAGCCCTCGCTCGACCGGATCGAGGCGCTGATGGACATCCTGGGCCAGCCCCAGCGGTCCTTCCCCTCCATCCACATCACCGGCACCAACGGCAAGACCTCCACCGCCCGGATGATCGAGCAGCTGCTCAACACCTTCGAGCTGCGCACGGGCCGCTACACCAGCCCGCACGTGGAGAGCGTCACCGAGCGGATCACCCTGGACGGCGCCCCGATCAGCCCGGAGCGCTTCGTCGAGGTCTACCGCGACATCGAGCCCTACGTGCAGATGGTCGACGCCGCGCAGCCCGTCCCGATGTCCTTCTTCGAGGTGCTCACCGGCATGGCCTACGCGGCCTTCGCCGACGCCCCGGTGGACGTCGGGGTGGTCGAGGTCGGCATGGGCGGTTCCTGGGACGCCACCAACGTCATCGACTCCGCCGTCGCCGTGATCACCCCGATCGGGCTGGACCACACCGACAAGCTCGGCAACACCACCGGCGAGATCGCGGTCGAGAAGTCCGGGATCATCAAGTCCGGCGCCGTCGCCGTGGTCGCCCAGCAGCAGCTGGACGCCGCCCAGGTCATCCTGCGCCGGGCCGTCGAGGTGGACGCCACGGTCGCCCGCGAGGGCATGGAGTTCGGCGTGATCCGCCGTGAGCTCGCCGTCGGCGGCCAGCTGGTGACGCTGCGCGGGCTCGGCGGCGAGGAGTACGAGGACGTCTTCATCCCGCTGCACGGCGAGTACCAGGCGCACAACGCGGCGCTGGCGCTGGCCGCGGTCGAGGCCTTCTTCGGCGTCGGCGGCGCCCGCGGCGGCCAGCTGGACGTCGACAAGGTCCGCCAGGGCTTCTCCGGCGTCTCCTCGCCGGGCCGCCTGGAGATCGTCCGCCGCAGCCCCACGATCATCCTGGACGCCGCGCACAACCCGCACGGCGCCCGGGCCACCGTCGCCGCGATCAACGAGTCCTTCGGCTTCACCCGCCTGGTCGGCGTGATCGGGACCTCGGGGGACAAGGACGTGGCCGGCGTGCTGGAGGCCTTCGAGCCGATCCTGGCCGAGGTCGTCATCACCCAGAACTCCACCCACCGCGCCATGGACGTGGACGCCCTCGCGGCCCTGGCCGTCGAGATCTTCGGTGACGACCGCGTCCAGGTCGAGCCCCGGCTCGACGACGCCATCACCGCGGCCGTCACCCTGGCCGAGGAGGAGGGCGACCTCGGCGGCGCCGGGGTCCTGGTCACCGGTTCGGTCATCACGGTGGGCGAGGCCCGCCTGCTGCTCGGGAGGAAGTGACATGAGGACGCTCTGCTCCTCGACGCTGATCGGCGAGGCGCTGCTGGTGCTCTTCGCGGCGCTGGTCGCGATGCAGCTCTCCAGCGTCTCGACGGCCACCGTGTGGATCGTCAGCGGCATCGCGATGGCGCTCTGCATCGCGCTCTGCGGCATGATCAACCGCCCCGGCGCGGTGCAGATCGGCTGGGCGCTGCAGATCGGCCTGATCGCCAGCGGCTTCGTCCTGCCGACCATGTTCGGCCTCGGCGTGGTCTTCGCCGGCCTGTGGTGGTGCTCGGTGCACTACGGCCGCAAGGTCGACGAGTTCAAGGCCGCCCGCGCCGCCGCCACCGAGGCGCAGGCCCAGGCCGCCTGACCCCGGCCGGGTGGGCGCAACCGACCGGCCGTTCACGCAAGGTAACCTCTGCCCCGTACCGCAAGTCGTACCAGATCACCAGGAGACGCACCGTGTCCCAGCGCACTCTCGTCCTGCTCAAGCCCGACGCCGTCCGCCGCGGCCTGGCGGGCGAGATCATCAGCCGCATCGAGCGCAAGGCCGGCTGGCAGCTGACCGCGGTCGAGCTGCGCACCTTCGACCGGGAGACCCTGGAGACGCACTACGCCGAGCACGTCGGCCGCCCGTTCTACGAGCCGCTGCTGGAGTTCATGACCTCCGGTCCGTCGATCGCGCTGATCGTCGAGGGCGAGGAGGTCGTCAAGGGCATCCGGATGCTGGCCGGCGCCACCAACCCGCTGGAGGCCGGCTCCGGCACCATCCGCGGCGACTACGCGACGATCACCCGCGAGAACCTGATCCACGCCTCCGACTCCCCGGAGTCCGCCGAGCGCGAGATCAAGATCTTCTTCCCCGCGAACGCCTGACGCGGAGTCCGTCTTCGGACGCCACGCCCCGGCAGGACCTTGGTACCGCCCCGGTCGGGACCATTGGCCCGGCCGGGGCATTCTTATCGTGAAATAGGGAACTGGGAACGCCGACACGGCGTCCCAATGCTCGGAGAAGCGATCACGCTCCGGACAATGGACGGTATGCCCCGCGTCGATGTCCGTGCCGTGCGGCGTGACTACGATGGACGCGACTCAAGGGCCCGGTACGGCAGCTCAGCCGGTCTCCGCCCAAAGCGTGGGCGCGCATCCGTCCACCCCCAAGAACTCCGAGCCCGGGAAGGCACCCACACCCCATGGCGAGCAACCTGTCCTTCATCGGCCGCGACTTGGCGATCGACCTCGGAACAGCCAACACGCTGGTGTACGTCAGGGGCAAGGGGATCGTCCTCAACGAGCCGTCCGTCGTCGCGGTCAACACCAACACCGGCGGCATCCTGGCGGTCGGCGCCGAGGCCAAGAAGATGATCGGCCGCACGCCCGGCAACATCGTCGCCATCCGCCCGCTCAAGGACGGCGTGATCGCCGACTTCGAGATCACCGAGCGGATGCTGCGCTACTTCATCCTCAAGATCCACCGCCGCCGCTACCTGGCCCGCCCGCGGGTCGTGGTCTGCGTGCCCTCCGGCATCACCGGCGTCGAGCGCCGCGCCGTCATCGAGGCCTCCTCGCAGGCCGGCGCCCGCCAGGTGCACATCATCGAGGAGCCGATGGCCGCCGCGATCGGCGCCGGCCTGCCCGTCCACGAGGCCACCGGCAACATGGTCGTCGACATCGGCGGCGGCACCACCGAGGTCGCCGTCATCTCCCTCGGCGGCATCGTCACCGCCCAGTCCATCCGGGTGGCCGGCGACGAGCTGGACAACGCGATCGTCCAGCACATCAAGAAGGAGTACTCGCTCCTCCTCGGCGAGCGCAGCGCCGAACAGATCAAGATGAGCATCGGCAGCGCCTTCGGCATGGAGGGCGAGAAGGACGAGCACGCCGAGATCCGCGGCCGCGACCTGGTCAGCGGCCTGCCCAAGACCGTCGTCATCTCCGCCGCCGAGGTCCGCGCCGCCATCGACGAGCCGGTCAACTCGATCATCGACGCGGTCAAGACCACCCTCGACCAGTGCCCGCCCGAACTGGCCGGCGACGTCATGGACCGCGGCATCGTGCTCACCGGCGGCGGCGCCCTGCTGCGCGGCCTGGACGAGCGGCTGCGCCGCGAGACCGGCATGCCGATCCACATCGCCGAGAACCCGCTCGACTCCGTCGCGCTCGGCTCCGGCAAGTGCGTCGAGGAGTTCGAGGCGCTCCAGCAGGTACTGGACGCCTCGCCGCGCCGTTAGCACCACGACGACACCATCCGACACTCAACTGAACGGGCCGCCGCCCGGGCCCCACAGCCCCGGGCGGTCGCCAGGTACGAAGGGGCAGTACCAGCACCGTGAGGGACACACGAGAGAGCCGGCTGCTGCTCATCCTGCTGGTGGCGGTCGCCTTCGCGCTCATCACCGTGGACATCAAGGGCGGTGAGGACTCCCCGCTCGGCCCGGCCCGGCACGCCGCCGCGAAGGTCCTCGGCCCGGTCGAGCGCGGCGCCGCCACCGTCGTGGACCCGGTCGCGGACACCGTCCGCGCCTTCCGCGACGCCGCCACCGACAGCGGCCGCACCGACCAACTCGCCCGCGAGAACACCGAACTGCGGCAGAAGCTCGCCTCCTCCGACATGGCCACCGGGCGCACCAAGCAGCTGGACGACCTGCTGCGCACCGCCGGCGCCGGCGGCTACACCGTCAAGGCCGCCCAGGTCATCGCGATCGGCCCGGCCCAGGGCTTCTCCTGGACCATCACCGTCGACGCCGGCAGCGACGACGGCCTCACCCGCGACATGACCGTCATCAACGGCCAGGGCCTGGTCGGCCGGATCACCACCGTCGGCCCGACCACCGCCACCGTGCTGCTCGCCTCCGACCCCGGCTTCTCGGCCGGCACCCGGCTGGAGGGCAGCGGCGAGATCGGCTTCGCCTCCGGCGGCGGCGACAGCCCGATGAAGGTCTCCCTGCTCAACGGGAAGGCCCAGGTCAAGACCGGCGACCGGCTCGTCACCTTCGGCTCGCAGAGCGGCCGCCCGTTCGTGCCCGGCGTCCCGGTCGGCAAGGTCACCGAGGTCCAGGCCAACGCCGGCCAGCTGACCAAGACCGTCCTGGTCGAGCCCTTCGTCCAGTTCACCCGACTGGACCTGGTCGGCGTGGTCGTCGTGCCCCCGCGCACCGACCCGCGCGACGCCGTGCTGCCGCCCGCCCCCACCCCGGGGCAGAGCCAGGCCCCGGCCGCGCCCGCCCAGCCGCAGGGCTCCGCGCCCGCCGCCCCGCCCGCCAAGCCCACTGGGGGGAACTGAGCCATGCGCCTCGCCCGCATCCCCGTCTCGGCCGTCCTGATCCTGCTCGGCCTGATCCTCCAGGTCAGCGTCTTCGGCCGGCTCCAGCTCCCGGGAGCCACCCCGGACATACTGCTCCTCGTCGTGGTCGGCCTGGCCATGGTCTACGGGCCGACCGGCGGCTGCCTGGTCGGCTTCTCGGCCGGCCTGCTGGCCGACCTCGCACCGCCCTCCGACCACGCGATCGGCCGCTACGCCCTGGTGCTCTGCCTGATGGGCTACGCCGCCGGGCTGCTGCGCCCCGAGCACGGCCGCCAGCGCTCCGTCTCCGGCGCGCTGCTGGTGGTCGGCGCCGCGGCGATCGCCTCCACCCTGCTGTACGCGCTGGTCGGCGCCCTGGTCGGCGACACCGCGGCCCGGCACGTCGGCCTCGGCGGCCTGGTGATCAGCGCCCTGCTGTACGACCTGCTGCTGGCCCCGTTCGTGGTGCCGCTGGTGATGATGCTCGGCCGCCGCTTCGGCCGCGACCCGGTGACCGCCGCCGACGACGACGAGAGCGGGCCGGGCCTGGGTCTGGGATCGCTGGCCCGCTACCGCACCACGCGCGAGGTCTCCAGCGGCCCGGCGTACAAGAAGCGGCGCGTGCCCGGCTTCGCCCGGCGCCCGTAACCGGCCGGTCCAGGCCCGCCCCCAGACCTCCTGACCCTCCCGCACCCCTGGAGCGCACGAGACGTGAGCAACATCCCCGAGACCGGCCGTACCCGGCGGGTGACGATCCGTCTGGTGGTGCTGCAGATCCTGGTGCTGTCGCTGCTCGCCACCCTGGGCGGACGGCTCTGGTACCTGCAGATCCGCAACGCCAAGGAGTACACCGCCAAGGCGACCGGCAACCACATCCGCGAGGTGGTCGAACCGGCCGTCCGCGGCGAGATCCTGGACGCCTCCGGTCGGATCCTGGCCGGCAACGAGACCCGGCTGGTGGTGTCCGTCAGCCGCACCTCGCTGCTCCAGCAGAAGGACGGCGGCAAGGGGGTGCTCGGCCGGCTCGCCGACGTGCTCGGGATGCCCGCCAAGGACGTCCAGGAGAAGGTCCGGCTCTGCGACGCCAAGACCCAGCAGCCCTGCTGGAACGGTTCTCCCTACCAGCCGATCCCGGTCACCAAGGAGGCGACCACCCAGCAGGCGATGCAGATAATGGAGCGCCGCGAGGACTTCCCCGGGGTCACCGCGCAGCCCACCGCCGTGCGCCGCTACACCGGCGCCGAGGGCGCCAACATGGCCCAGGTGCTCGGCTACCTCTCGCCGGTCACCGACGACGAGGTCAGCAAGACCGCCGCCAAGAGCGGCCTGGACCGCTACCTGCCGGCCGACCAGATCGGCCGGGCCGGCCTGGAGTCGGTGTACGACCGCGACCTGCGCGGCACCGCCGGCATCACCAAGCTGGAGGTCGACAACCTCGGCCGGGTGATCGGCACCGCCGGCACCGTCGCCCCGCAGACCGGCGACAACCTGGTCACCAGCATCGACGCCCGGGTGCAGAAGGTCGTCGAGGACAACCTGGCGCAGGCCATGAACGACGCCCGGAACACCTTCGACAAGGTCACCAACCGCAACTACGAGGCCGACTCCGGCGCCGCCGTCGTGATGGACGTGCACACCGGCCGGATCGTCGCGATGGCCAGCGCCCCCACCTACGACCCCAACCTCTGGGTCGGCGGCATCAGCGGCAAGGACTACCAGTCGCTGACCAGCAAGGACTCCAACTTCCCGCTGCTGAACCGCGCCATACAGGGTCAGTCCGCCCCCGGCTCGACCTTCAAGGTCGTCTCCACCACCGCCGCCGTACAGGCCGGCTACTCGCTGGACGGCACCTACGCCTGCCCCAAGAGCCTCACCATCGGCGGCCGCGAGTTCAAGAACTTCGAGAGCGAGAACTTCGGCTCCATCTCCCTGGAGAAGGCCCTGGAGGTCTCCTGCGACACCGTCTTCTACGGCCTGGCCTACGACCAGTGGATGAAGGACGGCGGCATCAAGCCGAAGAACCCGGGCGACTGGTTCTTCAAGACCGCCCACGAGTTCGGCCTCGGCGCCAAGACCGGCATCGACCTGCCGGCCGAGGTCCCCGGCCGGGTGCCGGACCGGCAGTGGAAGCAGTCCTTCTACGACAACAACAAGGACGCCTGGTGCGCCCAGGCGCAGAAGGGCGGCAACAGCTTCTCGGACCAGATCGCCCGGGAGAACTGCGTCGACGGCTACCAGATGCGCGCCGGTGACGCCGTCAACTTCGCGATCGGCCAGGGCGACACCCTCGTCACCCCGGTCCAGATGGCCCGGATCTACTCGGCGCTGGCCAACGGCGGCACCTTCTACCGGCCGACCATCGCCAAGGCGGTGATAAGCCCGAGCGGGGACCTCGTCCGCGACATCGCCCCGCACGAGGACGCCAAGTTCCCCGGCGACCAGAAGCTGCTCAGCTACATCGACCAGGCCACCGCCGGCGTCATCACCAGCGGCACCGCCGCCTGGAAGTTCGCCGGGGCCGGCTGGCCGCAGAACAAGATCGAGCTGCACGCCAAGACCGGCACCGCCGAGGTCGAGGGCAAGCAGACCACCTCCTGGCTGACCACGTACAGCAAGGACTACGCGGTCGTCATGACGATAAGCCAGGGCGGCACCGGCTCCGGCGGCTCCGGCGACGCCGTGCGCCGGATCTACCAGGCGCTGTACGGCGTGGACGACAAGGGCAACATCGACAACGGCAAGGCGCTGCTGCCCGCGCCGCAGGGCCAGCTGCCGAAGTTCAACCCGGACGGCACCGCGATCATCAAGCCGGCCTCGTACGACGCCGGTGCGGCCCCGGTGTCCGCCGCCACGCAGCTCGCCCCGGTGTCCGCCGTGGCGCCGGCGACGGTGGACCCGGCCCTGCCCGACGCCGCCCCGGCGACGGCCTTCCTCGACCCGGCACCCCCGGCCGGCAGCCCGGCCGCGTACACCGCGGCCGACGCCGCCGCGCTCGAACCGAACCGCCCGGGAAGGGGACGGGCATGACCTCCTACGGCTCGTACCGGCAGCTGCGGCTGAGCCCGCAGCGCAGCGGGGTCTCCAAGGCCCTGGCCAAGGACTCCCCGCTCTGGCGGCTGGACTGGATACTGCTGCTGGCCGGCCTGGCCCTCTCGCTCATCGGCTCGCTGCTGGTCTGGTCGGCCACCCGCGGGCGCGACAACCTCACCCACGGGGACCCGCAGTACTTCCTCTACCGGCACCTGACGAACTTCGTGATCGGCCTGGTGCTGTGCGCCGTGGTGATAGCGATAGGAGCCCGGCGGGTCCGCACCCTGGTGCCCTTCGTCTACGTCGGCGTGATCCTGCTGCTGATGGCGACGCTCAGCCCGATCGGCTCGACCGTCAACGGCGCCCACTCGTGGATCCAGCTCGGCGGCGGCTTCTCCGTCCAGCCCGCCGAGTTCGCGAAGGTCGCCATCCTGCTGGCGATGGCCGTCGTGCTGTCGGACCAGGTCGACGCGGGGGAGCGGGAGTTCCCCTCGCACCGGGCGGTGTTCCGGGGCCTGATCTGGGCCTGCCTGCCGATGGGCCTGGTGCTGCTGATGCCGGACGCCGGATCGGTCATGGTGATGTCCGCGGTCGTGCTCGGCATCCTGCTCGGCTCCGGCGCCGCCAACCGCTGGGTGCTCGGCATCCTGGCGCTCGGCGTCAGCGGGAGCATCGCGATCTGGAAGCTCGGGCTGCTCAGCCAGTACCAGATCGACCGCTTCGCCGCCTTCGCCAACCCGCAGCTCGACCCCAACGGCGTCGGCTACAACACCGCCCAGGCCCGGATCGCGATCGGCTCGGGCGGACTGACCGGCAAGGGGCTGTTCCACGGTACCCAGACCATCGGGCAGTTCGTGCCGGAGCAGCAGACCGACTTCGTGTTCACCGTCGCCGGTGAGGAACTCGGCTTCGTCGGAGCGCTGGCGATCATCTCGCTGGTCGGCGTGATCCTCTGGCGGGCCTGCCGGATCGCCCGCCAGGCCACCGACCTGTACGGGACGATCGTGGCGGCCGGCATCATCGCCTGGTTCTCCTTCCAGGCCTTCGAGAACATCGGGATGTGCCTGGGCATCATGCCGGTCGCGGGCATCCCGCTGCCCTTCGTCTCCTACGGCGGCTCCTCGATGTTCGCGGTCTGGATCGGCATCGGGCTGCTCCAGGCGGTGCGCAGCCAGCGGCCGATAGCGGCGTGAGCTGTCGGCTCCCCTGAACCTTCGGCTTCCCTGAACGTTCGGCTCCCAGGGCCGGTCCGGATCCCTCCGGACCGGCCCTTCTCCTTGCCCTGCAAGGCAGTTGACGAATCGTCAGGCGGGGTGCAGCAGGCAGTCGGCGGCGGTCAGGACCGCCCGGGTCTGGTGGGCCAGCTGCTCCTGGACCGGCACCCAGCGGGCACCGAAGCGGTGCCGCAGCCGCTCCAGGCTGTCCGCCACGACGGCGCGGGCGCGCTCCCTGGTGGCCTCGGCGGCCGGGCCGCGGGCATCGGCGAGCAGTCGCAGCAGGATCGAGGCCACCCGCAGCGGCAGCCGGGCGGCGACCAGCCCGGCCGTGGTCGCCCGGGCGGCGCTCAACGGGCCGGGGCACCACAGCTCCAGCCACTCGGCGGCCATCCGCGGGGCCACCGCCAGGTTGAACTCGGCGCTGCGCACCAGCGGGCCGTACGCCTCCCGGGCCTGGGCCGGGACGCGGGCGAGCAGCGCGTCGAGCTGCTCGGTGCGCAGGGTCAGCTCGCGGGCCGCCTCGCCGACGGCCCGCGGCCCGGCCGGGTGGACCCGGGCGTCGCCGACCGCGTCCACGGCCCACATCGGGACCTCCAGGACGGCGGTCACCCCGCCGTACCGGGCCGCGTACGACCAGGTGGACAGCTCGGGCTCGTCCGGCAGCGCCCGGGGGGTGCCGGTGCTGCCGGGCGGCGGCATCAGATAGGTGCCGGGGGCGGGGCTGGACCAGCCGACCGCGTCGTAGGAGTCCACGTCCAGCGGGATGCCGGCCCGGTCCGCGGAGCGGGCGAAGCGCTCGGCCAGGCCGCGTACCGGGCCGGTCAGCTGGACGAAGGCGCCGCCGAAGTCCACCCCGTGCAGCGAGCACTGCAGGAAGGGGCGCAGCTCGTCGATCAGCCCGGTCAGCGCCAGGCTCTCCGGCATCGGCGGGCGGCCGGAGCCGGGGGCGGGCAGCAGTTCGGGCTGCTCCTCGAAGGCGGGGCGGAAGAAGTGCTCGTAGTGGCGGCGCATGGTGAGCGGGCCGTCCAGCCAGCCGGCGTTGAGGGCGGCGCCGTCCGGGTCCAGGCAGAGCAGCAGGTGCCAGGACAGCCCGGGCCGGGCGGGGCGCTCCAGCAGCACCTCGGCCAGTCGGACGGCGGCGGCGGTGCCGATCGGCTCGTTCGGGTGCGGGCCGCCGACCACCAGGGCGGCGCGCGGCCCGCGGTCCACCGAGAGCAGCAGCAGCGGGCGCCCGGCCCGGGAGCGGCCCACCTCGCGCAGCCGGCAGCGGTCGGGGTGGCGCAGGGCGAGGCGGCGGGCCGCGCTCTCCGCCTGGGCCGCGGTGGGGTAGCGGGCCGGCCGGGCGTCGGGGGCGCGCAGGGCCAGGGGCCGGACCCGCCGACCGGTGTCGGTCATGGTTCTCCTTGCGACCGGTCGTACGGCCGCCGGGGCGCGCGGGAGTGCCGCGCCGCCGGACGCGGCCTGCGGGCCGGGGGGACGGGCTCCGCGGGGCCGGGGTGAGGGGGCCGCGCGGGGACGGGGGAGGGCGTACTGGGGCGAGCGGGCCGCCGGGGAGTCGGCGTTGGCCGAGCGTACGACCCAACTCCCGTCTCCGGAAGGGGTACAGGGCCTTGGGCAGGGCCCTGTCAGTACCGCACGGGCGTTCCGGGCGTGTCAACGGCGGACGGGGCCGGGCGGCGGGCGCGCACCGCGCGTGCCGGGGCGGTCACCGGCGGGTGCGGATCGCGCCGGGGCGCACCGGCGGGCAACCGTCCCGGACGGGCCGTTCCCCGGATTGGGCTACCCTTGAGGGTCACCCCTCCCGTGCCGAATCGCGGCACCGAATCACGTCGTAAGGGTTCCTAGTACATGACTGTCGAATCGGTCTTCCCACGCCTGGAGGCACTCCTCCCGCACGTCCAGAAGCCGATCCAGTACGTCGGCGGCGAGCTCAACTCGACCGTCAAGGACTGGGACGCCTGCGACGTCCGCTGGGCGCTGATGTACCCCGACGCCTACGAGGTCGGCCTGCCCAACCAGGGCGTCATGATCCTCTACGAGGTGCTGAACGAGCGCGAGGGGGTGCTGGCCGAGCGCACCTACAGCGTCTGGCCGGACCTCGAGGCACTGATGCGCGAGCACCGGGTGCCGCAGTTCACGGTGGACGCCCACCGCCCGGTCAAGGCCTTCGACGTGTTCGGGCTGTCGTTCTCCACCGAGCTCGGCTACACCAACATGCTGACCGCGCTCGACCTGGCCGGCATCCCGCTGGAGGCCGGGGACCGTACCGATGAGGACCCGATCGTCCTGGCCGGCGGCCACGCGGCGTTCAACCCCGAGCCGATCGCGGACTTCATCGACTGCGCGGTGATCGGCGACGGCGAGCAGGCCGTCCTCGACATCACCGAGATCATCCGTGCCTGGAAGGCCGAGGGCCGCCCGGGCGGGCGCGACGAGCTGCTGCTGCGCCTGGCGCGCACCGGCGGGGTGTACGTGCCGAAGTTCTACGACGTGGAGTACCTGGCCGACGGCCGGATCGGCCGCGTCGTGCCGAACGCCCCGGGCGTGCCGTGGCGGGTGTCCAAGCACACCGTGATGGACCTGGACGAGTGGCCGTACCCCAAGCAGCCGCTGGTCCCGCTCGCGGAGACGGTGCACGAGCGGATGTCCGTGGAGATCTTCCGCGGCTGCACCCGCGGCTGCCGCTTCTGCCAGGCCGGCATGATCACGCGCCCCGTGCGGGAGCGAAGCATCACCGGCATCGGCGAGATGGTCGAGCGCGGGCTCAAGGCGACCGGCTTCGAGGAGGTCGGCCTGCTGTCGCTGTCCAGCGCCGACCACACCGAGATCGGTGACATCGCCAAGGGGCTGGCCGACCGCTACACCGAGGACAAGATCGGCCTGTCGCTGCCGTCCACCCGCGTCGACGCCTTCAACATCGACCTCGCCAACGAGCTGTCCCGCAACGGGCGCCGCTCGGGCCTCACCTTCGCCCCCGAGGGCGGCAGCGAGCGGATGCGCAAGGTGATCAACAAGATGGTGTCGGAGGAGGACCTGATCCGCACCGTCGCCACCGCCTACGGCAACGGCTGGCGCCAGGTGAAGCTGTACTTCATGTGCGGCCTGCCCACCGAGACCGACGAGGACGTGCTCCAGATCGGCGAGATGGCGAAGAACGTCATCCAGAAGGGCCGCGAGGTCACCGGCCAGAACGACATCCGCTGCACCGTCTCCATCGGCGGGTTCGTGCCCAAGCCGCACACCCCGTTCCAGTGGGCCCCGCAGCTGTCCGCCGAGGCCACCGACGCCCGCCTGGCCAAGCTGCGCGACTCCATCCGCGGCGACCGCAAGTACGGCAAGAACATCGGCTACCGCTACCACGACGGCAAGCCCGGCATCGTCGAGGGCCTGCTCTCCCGCGGCGACCGCCGGATCGGCGCGGTCATCCGCGCGGTCTACGAGGACGGCGGCCGCTTCGACGGCTGGCGCGAGTACTTCTCGTACGACCGCTGGATGCTCTCCGCCGAGAAGGGCCTGGCCGGCACCGGCGTCGACGTCGACTGGTACACCACCCGCGAGCGCTCCTACGAGGAGGTGCTGCCCTGGGACCACCTGGACAGCGGCCTCGACAAGGACTGGCTGTGGGAGGACTGGCAGGACGCCCTGGAGGAGGTCGAGGTCGACGACTGCCGCTGGACGCCGTGCTTCGACTGCGGCGTGTGTCCTCAGATGGACACCCAGATCCAGATCGGCCCGACCGGTAAGAAGATGCTGCCGCTGACGGTCGTCAACAAGTAGTCGGCGCAGGGCTCTCGACCCCCGTCCGGAGTGTTCCGGGCGGGGGTCGGTCGTGGGCGGCTGACCAGGGGCGGAGCGAGCGGGGCGGCGGGGCGCGTACCCTTTGGGGTGACAGAGTCCGGACAGTGGCGGGTTTGCGCCGCGCCGGACGGGGAGAACTGACTAAGGACTGAGCGACCCTGGCACGCCGTACGCCCGACGGTCCGCCGCCCGCGCCGACGGTGCAGCGGATTCGTCTCCGCTACACCAAGCGCGGCCGGCTCCGCTTCACCAGCCACCGTGACTTCCAGCGCGCCTTCGAGCGCGCCCTGCGCCGGTCCGCCGTTCCGATGGCCTACTCGGCGGGCTTCACCCCGCACCCGAAGGTGTCCTACGCCAACGCCGCCCCGACCGGGGTGGCGAGCGAGGCGGAGTACCTGGAGATCGGCCTGGCCGCCGCGCGCGACCCGGAGCAGCTACGGGCGCAGCTGGACGAGTCGCTGCCGGACGGCCTGGACGTGATCGACGCGGTCGAGGTGCGCACGCCCAACTTCGTGGAGCGCCTGGAGGCCTCCGAGTGGCTGGTGCGCCTGGACGGCGTCGAGCCGGCCGAGGCCGCCGAGGCGGTCCGCGCGTTCCTCGCCGAGGAGAAGGTCGAGGTCGAGCGCCGGACCAAGAACGGCGTGCGGGTCTTCGACGCGCGCGGTGCGGTGGCGGCGCTCGTCGCCGTCGAGCCGCAGGTCGACGGCGGTGCGGACACGGCGGTCGGAAACGGCCGCGATGTTCGGACGGGCCGTCCCTGTGCGATACTGCGCCTGGTAGTACGACACGCCACACCCGCCGTACGACCCGACGACGTATTGTCCGGTCTCCGTGCGACGGCCGACCTGGCGCCGCCGGTCCCCGCAGAGGTGACCAGGCTGGCGCAGGGGCCGCTCGATGAGGAGTCCGGCACGGTGACCGACCCGCTGGCGCTCGACCGCGCCGCGGCCCCGGCCGGCTGAGAAACGGCCGGCGGGCCGCGCGCTACCGCGTCCGCCTAGGGGGCGGAGGCCGGGTCCAGTGCCTCACTGGACCCGACGGTCCTCCAGGGTTGCCGCGGCTCCCCAGGGGAGCGAGCGTCGTCGCAGCACAGGCCGGCCACTCGGGGCCCGCCGACCACGACGGTCGGTGGGCTCGGGACCCCGTCCGGGAGCCACCCGGGGTTGGGGGACGGCTCAGCTTGGGAAAAACTCAGAAGACTGGTCAGACCAGAAGACTTTCGACACCCCGCGCAACGCGGGGCGCCGAGCGAGACTACGAGCCCCTGTGCGGCCTCGCGTCCGCACGGCGGCACCGTCAAAGGGTCCGGCCCGAGCATCCTCGCGATGCCGGCCGCCCACTGGTGCCGTGCCGTGCCCGGATGTGGAGCCCGGGGGCCTGACGGGAGATCCACCCGCATGCTCGATAACACCGATCCGCAGCAGACTGCGGCCACGGAACAGAACGAAACCGCCGCGACCGGTGGTGAGGGCGCGTCCGCCGCGCCGCCGCGCCGTCGTCGCCGGGCGGTGTCCCGCCCGGCGGGCACCCCGCAGGGTGCGGCCGCCGAGACGGCCGAGACGGTGGTCCCGGTCGAGCCGACGGCCGGTGCGGCCGAGGTGCCCGCCGAGGCGGCGCCGGCGGCCGAGAAGCCGGTCCGGGCCCGCCGGACCCGCAAGCGTGCCGAGGCTCCGGCCGGTGCTCCGGAGGAGACCGCGATCGTGGTCACCGCTCCGGAGGCCGAGGCGAAGGCCACGGAGGCGAAGGCCACAGAGACGAAGACCACGGAGGCGAAGGCCGAGGAGAAGGCGGAGAAGCCCGTTCGGGCCCGTCGGACCCGCAAGAAGGCCGAGGCCCCGGTCGAGGAGCCGGTGGCCGCCGCCCCCGCCCCGGTGGCCGAGCCCGTCGCCGAGCCGGCCGTCGAGCCGGTGGCCGAGGAGGCCCCGGCCGCTCCGGCCCGCCGTCCGCGCCGCCGTCGCGTGGTCGAGGCCGCGCCGGTGGTCGAGGCCCCGGTGGAGGAGCCGGTGGCCGAGGAGCCCGCCGTCGAGGAGGAGCCCGCCGAGGAGGAGGCCGTCGAGGCCGTCGCCGAGGCCCCGGTCGCCGCCGAGCCGGTCGCCGCCCCCGCCCCGGCCGCTGAGGCCGAGCCGCACCACCGGGTGCGCCGCCGCGCCGTGCGCCCGGCCACCGCGGTCTTCCAGGCCCCGGTGTTCCAGGAGCCCGCCCCCTACGTCGCGCCCGTCGCGCCGCAGCAGCCCGCCGCCGCCTCGGCGCCGGTCGAGGCCGCCCCGGCCGTCGAGGCCGAGCGCCAGGACGAGGACGAGTACGAGTACAGCGGTGTCGGCCGCCGCCGCCGGGTCCGCACCCGGGTCGAGCCGAACCGTCGCAGGACGGCCGCCGAGGCGCCGGCCAAGGCCGCCCCGGCCAAGTCGGCCCCGGCCAAGGCCGCTGCGGTGAAGACCGCTCCGGTCAAGGCTGCTCCGGTGAAGGCCGCTCCGGTCGAGGTCCCGGTCGTCGAGGAGCCCGTCGTGGAGGCCCCCGTCGCCGGTCCGGAGGCCGAGGACGAGTGGGAGGACGGCCGTCCGTCCCGCCGCCGCCGTCGGGGCGGCCGTCGCCGCCGCCGTGGCGAGGCCGAGGACTTCGAGGCCGCCGAGGCCGTCGAGACCGAGCAGCCCGCCGCCGAGGAGCCGACCCGGGCCGTCGCCGACGAGGACGACGAGGACGACGACGACCTGGCCGCCGGCCTGTCCTCGTCGCGCCGCCGTCGCCGCCGTCGCCGCCGCAGCGGTGAGGCCGGCGCCGTCGAGGCCGCCGAGACCACCGAGGACGGCGTCCGCACGGTGGTGAAGGTGCGCGAGCCGCGCCGCCGCTCCACCGAGCCGTCCTTCGACCCGGACGAGGTGCAGTCCATCAAGGGCTCGACCCGTCTGGAGGCGAAGAAGCAGCGCCGCCGCGAGGGCCGCGAGCTGGGCCGCCGCCGGGTGCCGATCATCACCGAGGCCGAGTTCCTGGCCCGCCGGGAGTCGGTCGAGCGCGTCATGGTGGTGCGCCAGAACGGCCAGCGCACCCAGATCGGCGTGCTGGAGGACGGCGTGCTGGTCGAGCACTACGTCAACAAGGAGCAGGCCACCTCGTACGTCGGCAACGTCTACCTGGGCAAGGTCCAGAACGTGCTGCCGTCCATGGAGGCCGCGTTCGTCGACATCGGCAAGGGCCGCAACGCGGTGCTGTACGCCGGTGAGGTCAACTTCGGTGCGCTGGGCCACGGCGGCCCGCGCCGGATCGAGTCGGTGCTCAAGTCCGGCCAGTCCGTGCTGGTCCAGGTCTCCAAGGACCCGATCGGCCACAAGGGCGCCCGCCTGACCAGCCAGATCTCGCTGCCCGGCCGCTACCTGGTGTACGTGCCCGAGGGCTCGATGACCGGCATCTCGCGCAAGCTGCCCGAGAACGAGCGGGCCCGCCTCAAGCAGATCCTCAAGAAGATCGTCCCGGACGACGCGGGCGTGATCGTGCGCACCGCCGCCGAGGGCGCCTCCGAGGAGGAGCTGACCCGCGACGTCCAGCGCCTCCAGCAGCAGTGGGAGGACATCCAGAAGAAGGCCGCGACCGGCAACGCCCCGGCGCTGCTGTACGGCGAGCCGGACATGACCGTCCGGGTCGTCCGCGACATCTTCAACGAGGACTTCACCAAGGTCATCGTCTCCGGCGACGAGGCGTGGAAGACCATCCACGAGTACGTCTCCAACGTGGCGCCGGACCTCGCCGAGCGGCTCCAGCGGTGGACCTCCGAGGTGGACGTGTTCGCCACCTACCGGATCGACGAGCAGCTGATGAAGGCGCTGGACCGCAAGGTCTGGCTGCCCAGCGGCGGTTCGCTGGTGATCGACCGCACCGAGGCGATGATCGTCATCGACGTCAACACCGGGAAGTTCGTCGGCCAGGGCGGCAACCTGGAGGAGACGGTCACCCGGAACAACATCGAGGCGGCCGAGGAGATCGTGCGCCAGCTGCGGCTGCGCGACCTCGGCGGCATCATCGTGATCGACTTCATCGACATGGTCCTGGAGTCCAACCGCGACCTGGTGCTGCGCCGACTGCTGGAGTGCCTGGGCCGGGACCGGACCAAGCACCAGGTGGCCGAGGTCACCTCGCTGGGCCTGGTCCAGATGACCCGCAAGCGGGTCGGCCAGGGCCTGCTGGAGTCCTTCTCCGAGGCCTGCGTGCACTGCAACGGCCGCGGCGTGATCGTGCACATGGAGCAGCCGAGCGCCCACGTCCACGCCCCGGCGGCCACCGCCGTCGAGGCGGGCCCGGGCAGCGGCAAGCGCCGCCGCCGGGGCAAGGGCGGCGCGGGCCACGAGGAGCCGCAGGCCGTCGAGGCCGGGTCGGTGGCCGAGGCCGTCGCCGAGGCGTTCGAGGAGCCCGCCGAGCCGGTGCGCGAGGAGATCGAGGGCCAGCTGGCCCTGGAGGTCCCGGGCGTCGAGGCCCCGGCCGTCGGGACCGTGGTGGTCGAGACGCCGAAGGCCGTGGAGGTGGAGGCCCCGGTGGCCGAGGCCCCCGCCGCCGCTCCGGCCGGCCGTCCGCGCCGCCGCGCGGTGCGCAAGGCGACGGCTCCGGCCGGTGCCCCGCAGGCCGCCGAGATCGTGGTGCTGCAGGCGAAGGCCGACGCGGCCCTGGAGGCGGCCCTGGCCGCCGCCGCCCCGGCCGCCGAGCCGGCGGTCGAGGTCGTGGCCGAGCCCGCCGCGGAGGTGGCCCCGGAGGCCGCCGCCGGGACCGCCGTCGCGGAGACCGAGGTCGTCGAGACCCCGGCCGCGGAGGAGGCCCCCGCCGAGGAGGAGCCGGCCGAGGAGGCCCCGGCGCCGAAGAAGCGGGCCGCCCGCAAGACCGCCGCGAAGAAGACCGCCGCCAAGAAGACCACCACGGCGGCCAAGAAGACCACCGCCCGCAAGACCGCGACCAAGCGGACGAGCGCGGCGGCCAAGAAGGCCGCGGCCGCCGAGGGTGATACGGCGTCCGAGTAGTGCCCACGCCGGGGGCGGGAGTCCTTCCCGCCCCCGGTCGTACCGGCCGGTTTGCCCCCTGGGCGGCCGGTCCGTATTCTTGACCATCGGCGTGTCTACGCCGCGCTCCCGAGCACATCACCTCTCCGAGAGCACCGCGCCCCGTGCGCGCGCGTTCGGAGGGAGGCCCCTGTGTCCGTACCCAGGTGGCTGGCGTCGGGAGTTCCGACCGAGTTGGGAAAGTAGGTACCGCATGTACGCGATCGTTCGCGCAGGCGGCCGCCAGCACAAGGTCGCCATCGGCGACGTGCTGGAGATCGACCGTATCGAGGCCAAGCCGGGTGACTCGGTGGAGTTCTCGACCATCCTGGTCGTCGACGGTGACGCCGTCACCTCCGACCCGTGGGTCCTGGCCGGCGTGAAGGCTCACGCCGAGGTGGTCGACCAGACCAAGGGCGACAAGATCGTCATCCTGCGCTACAAGAACAAGACCGGCTACCGCCGTCGTCAGGGTCACCGTCAGAAGCACACCGCGGTGCGCATCACCAGCATCGACTCGGTCAGCAAGTAAGGGGATAGCGAAAAATGGCACACAAGAAGGGCGCAAGCTCTACTCGTAACGGCCGTGACTCGAACGCCCAGCGCCTCGGCGTGAAGCGCTTCGGTGGCCAGGTCGTCTCGGCCGGCGAGATCCTCGTCCGCCAGCGTGGCACCCACTTCCACCCGGGTGCCGGTGTCGGCCGTGGTGGCGACGACACCCTGTTCGCGCTGACCGCCGGTGCGGTGCAGTTCGGCAACCGTCGCGGCCGCAAGGTCGTCAACATCGTGGCCGTCGAGGCCTGAGTCCGAACGGACTCCCGAGTCTGACAGGACTCACACTGAAGGGTGGGCCGGAATTCTCCGGTCCACCCTTCGCGCTTTACGCAGAAGAACCCTTCCCCGTACTGGAGGCACAACCATGACCACCTTCGTGGACCGCGTCGAACTGCACGTCGCCGCGGGTAACGGAGGCCACGGCTGCGCCTCCGTTCACCGTGAGAAGTTCAAGCCGCTCGGCGGACCGGACGGGGGGAACGGCGGTGAGGGCGGCAGTGTCATCCTGACCGTGGACGCGCAGGTCACCACCCTGCTCGAGTACCACCACTCGCCCAAGCGCAAGGCCACCAACGGCAAGCCGGGCGCGGGTGGCAACCGCACCGGCGCCGAGGGCTCCGACCTCGTCCTGCTGGTGCCGGACGGCACCGTGGTGCTGGACCGCCAGGGCAACGTGCTCGCCGACCTGGTCGGCCACGGCACCAGCTTCGTCGCCGCCCAGGGCGGCCGCGGCGGCCTCGGCAACGCCGCGCTCTCCTCGGCCCGCCGCAAGGCGCCCGGCTTCGCGCTGCTCGGCGAGCCCGGCGAGGCCCGCGACATCGTGATGGAGCTCAAGTCCGTCGCCGACGTGGCGCTGGTCGGCTACCCGAGCGCCGGCAAGTCCTCGCTGATCTCGGTGCTCTCCGCCGCCAAGCCGAAGATCGCGGACTACCCGTTCACCACTCTGATCCCCAACCTCGGCGTGGTCACCGCGGGCGAAACCGTCTACACCATCGCCGACGTGCCCGGCCTGATCCCGGGCGCAAGCCAGGGCCGGGGCCTGGGCCTGGAGTTCCTGCGGCACGTCGAGCGCTGCTCGGTGCTGGTGCACGTGCTGGACTGCGCCACCCTGGAGCCCGGCCGCGACCCGCTGACCGACCTGGAGACCATCGAGGCGGAGCTCGCCGAGTACGGCGGTCTGGAGGACCGCCCGCGCCTGGTCGCGCTCAACAAGGTGGACGTCCCGGACGGCCAGGACATCGCCGACCTGACCCGCGCCTCGCTGGAGGAGCGCGGCTACCAGGTGTACGAGGTCTCCGCCGCCTCCCGCAAGGGCCTGCGCGAGCTGAGCTTCGCGGTGGCGAAGATCGTCGCCGAGGCGCGCGCCGCCAAGCCGGCCGAGGAGTCCACCCGGATCGTGATCCGGCCCACGGCCGTCGACGACGAGGGCTTCACCATCGAGGAGGAGGACGGCTCCTACCGCATCCGCGGCGTCAAGCCGGAGCGCTGGGTCCGCCAGACCGACTTCAGCAACGACGAGGCCGTCGGCTACCTGGCCGACCGGCTGGCCCGCCTCGGTATCGAGGACCGGCTGTGGAAGGTCGGCGCTCGCGAGGGTGACACCGTCATCATCGGCCCGGAGGAGAACGCCGTCGTCTTCGACTGGGAGCCGACCATGGCCGCCGGCGCCGAGATGCTCGGCCGCCGCGGTGAGGACCACCGGATGGAGACCCAGCGCCCGGCGGTCGACCGTCGCCGCGAGAAGCAGAAGGGCCGGGACGCGGCCGAGGCCGAGTACCTCGCCTTCGAGGCGCTCTCCAGCGGCCGGCAGGCCGCGATCGAGGACGACGAGGAGAACTGAGTCGATCCCGCCGCGCAGCGGACGGCCCCGCCACCTCGACAGGTGGCGGGGCCGTCCGCTGTGTTGCTGCATGACGCGCCGTCACCTCGCCCGAGGGGTCCGGAGCTTGGGCGGGGCCGGTCCAGCCGGTGAAACCCCCTGGGGGTGACCTGCGCGGATCGCGTAGATTTCGGCCATGGCGGCCGGGCCGGGCCCCGCCGCACCCGCACCACACCGGAAGGGCGTACAGCGAGATGAGCGAGGACTCACTGCGGGAGGAGGTGCTGACCGCACGGCGGATCGTGGTCAAGGTCGGCTCCTCCTCACTCACCACGGCGGCCGGCGGCCTGGACGCCGACCGGGTGGACGCCCTGGTGGACGCGCTCGCCAAGGCGCGCAGCCGCCCGGAGCCGCCCGAGGTGGTGCTCGTCTCCTCCGGTGCCATCGCCGCCGGGCTCGCCCCGCTCGGTCTGGACAAGCGGCCCAAGGACCTGGCCCGCCAGCAGGCCGCGGCCAGCGTCGGCCAGGGGCTGCTGGTCGCGCGGTACACCGCCTCCTTCGCCCGGTACGGCATCCGGGTCGGCCAGGTACTGCTCACCGCCGAGGACGCCAGCCGCCGCGCCCACTACCGCAACGCCTACCGGACGCTGGACCAGCTGCTGGCGATGGGCGCGATGCCGGTCGTCAACGAGAACGACACCGTCGCCACCGCCGAAATCAAGTTCGGGGACAACGACCGGCTCGCCGCGCTGGTCGCCCACCTGGTCCGGGCCGACCTGCTGGTGCTGCTCTCCGACGTGGACGGCCTCTACGACGGCGACCCGTCCCGGCCCGGCACCAGCCGGATCGCCGAGGTGAGCGGCCCGCACGACCTCGACGGCATCCAGATCGGCAGCGCCGGCAAGGCGGGCGTGGGCACCGGCGGCATGGTCACCAAGGTGGAGGCGGCCCGGATCGCCACCGGCGCGGGCATCCCGGTGGTGCTCACCGCCGCCAGCCACGCCGCCGACGCGCTGGCCGGGCGGCCCACCGGCACGCTCTTCCGGCGCACCGGCAGCCGCACCTCCGACCGGATGCTCTGGCTGGCCCACGCCAGCAGCCCGCGCGGCGCCCTGCACCTGGACGCGGGCGCGGTCGAGGCGGTCGTCTCCGGCGGCGCCTCGCTGCTGCCCGCCGGGGTGACCAAGGTCGATGGGGACTTCGCCGCGGGTGATCCGGTGGACCTTCTTGCCGAAAACGGCCACATCGTGGCTCGCGGACTGGTCAACTTTGATGCGAGGGAGTTGCCCCGCCTGCTCGGCCGGTCCACCCGCGACCTGGCCCAGGAGTTCGGCGCCGGGTACGAGCGCGAGGTCGTCCACCGCGACGACCTGGTCGTTCTGCACGGCTGACCGGCCGTACGGCCGGCGGCGGTCGGACGGCGCGGCGCGGTCGGCGGGCCGCTCCGTACGGGAGCGGACCGGCCGCGGGCGAGGAGGGGCGCAGCCGTACCGGTCGGCCGGGGGCCGGCGGGCCGGTACGGGACGACACGAGATCGCCGAACAGGAGGCCGCCGGTGGAACGCAGGCGCGAGGCAGCGCTGACCGGAGGGACGGCGGGCCGGCGGCTGACCAGCATCGACGGCGGACGCGGGGACGGCCCCGCCGAGCCGGCCGGTCCGCCGTCGCAGGGGCCCGGCGGGGTGCGCCGGCTGCGGCCGCAGCGCGCGCAGGCGGCGGATCCGCCCAGCGTGCCGGAGCAGGCCCGGCTGTGGCACGTGGTGCTGAGCGTGGCCGGGCAGACCACCCCGCTGTCCGCGCTGCGGGCCTCGCTGGAGCGGCTGGCGCACGACCACTCGTTCTTCCTGACCGCCCGCTACGCGGCCGACCACGCCGAGATCCGCTACTGGGAGCAGGCCCGGGACCTGCACGACGCGGCGGCGATAGCGCTGCGGCTGTGGGGCGAGCACAAGGTGACCGCGAGCCTGCCGCCGTGGGAGATCGTCGGGCTGGAAGTGGTCGACCGGGCGACGTACCGCAAGCGGGTCGCCGAGGGCTTCGGCGATCCGCCGCCGCACCTGGGCGGGGTGCACCCGTACTGAGGGCGGGGCGCGGGCCGTGCTGAGGGCGGGGCGCGGCCGTACCGATGGTGGGTGCGCCCGTGCTGAGGGCGGGGCGCGGGCCGTACCGAGGGCGCGCGGAGCCGTCCGGGCGCCGTCTCACCGGGCGAAATGACGGCTCGGCGGCGCGGGGGCAGTCGCTACCCTTGGCGGCATGACCAACGACCTCGCCACCGCCGACAGCCCCGTCCTCGCCGTAGCGCGCCGTGCCCGGGAGGCGGCCGCCGCGCTCGCCCCGCTGCCGCGCCGGGCCAAGGACGCCGCGCTGCTGGCGATCGCGGACGCGCTGGTCGCCCGCAGCGCCGAGATCGTCGCGGCCAACGCCGAGGACGTGGCCCGGGCCCGCGCGGCGGGGACGGCCGAGTCGGTGGTCGACCGGCTGAGCCTGACCGGCGAGCGGATCGCCGCGATCGCCTCGGACGTGCGGGACGTGGCCGGCCTGGCCGACCCGGTCGGCGAGGTGGTGCGCGGCTACACCCTGCCGAACGGCCTGGACGTGCGTCAGGTGCGGGTGCCGCTCGGCGTGGTCGGCATCATCTACGAGGCCCGGCCGAACGTCACCGTGGACGCCGCCGCGCTCTGCCTCAAGTCTGGCAACGCGGTGCTGCTGCGCGGCTCGGCCTCCGCCTACCGCTCCAACACCGCGCTGGTCGCCGTCCTGCGGGACGCCGTCGTCGCGGCCGGGCTGCCGGCCGACGTGATCCAGCTCGTCCCGGGGGAGAGCCGGGACTCGGTGCAGGAGCTGATGCGCGCCCGCGGCCTGGTCGACGTGCTGATCCCGCGCGGCGGCGCCTCGCTGATCCGCACCGTGGTCGAGGGTTCGACCGTCCCGGTGATCGAGACCGGCACCGGCAACTGCCACGTGTACGTGGACGCGCGGACCGACCTGGCGATGGCCGTCGGCATCCTGCTGAACTCCAAGGCGCAGCGGGTCAGCGTCTGCAACTCCGCCGAGACGCTGCTGGTCCACCAGGACGTCGCGGACGCCTTCCTGCCGCTCGCGCTGGCCGCCCTGGCCGAGGCCGGGGTGACGGTGCACGGCGACGAGGCGGTGCTCAAGGCCGCCGAGGGCACCGGCGTCACCGCGGTGCCCGCCACCGACGAGGACTGGGGCGCCGAGTACCTCTCGTACGACCTGGCGGCGGCCGTGGTGCCCTCGCTGGACGCGGCCGTGGAGCACATCCGCCGCTGGTCCTCGGGCCACACCGAGGCGATCGTCACCACCTCGCAGGCCGCCGCCCGCCGGTTCACCCAGTTGGTGGACTCGACCACGGTGGCCGTCAACGCCTCCACCCGGTTCACCGACGGCGGTGAGTTCGGCTTCGGCGCGGAGATCGGCATCTCCACCCAGAAGCTGCACGCCCGCGGCCCGATGGGCCTGCCGGAGCTGACCAGCACCAAGTACATCGTCACTGGTGACGGGCACGTCCGTGGCGAGGCGACGCAGACCGTGGGCGGGGGCGCGGACGCCGAGTGAGGGCGGGGCGCGGGCGCCGAACGGGGCGCCGCGCGGGGCGGTCGTCACACGGGTGACGGACCAACTGCCGGGAGCCACAGACAAATCGCCCGGCCGGTAATACGCTGAATCCGTGGCTGAGGATGTGGGGGGCTTGCCGTACCCCGACGGCGCCGACCACGGTGGTGCGGACGACGAGTTCGCCACCGTGGTCTTCGATGAGGCCTTCGTCCGGTCCGCCGCCGTGCACGAGCCGACCGCCAAGGAGCGGCAGCTCGCCGCCGCCGAGGCGCGGTTCGAGCCGGATTCCGCGGGACCGGGCTGGAGCTATGACGTGCCGGCTGCGGACGGGCTTCCGCTGGAGCTGCGCCCGTACCCGAGCGGACTCGACGAGGACCACCTCTACCCCGACCCCTGGTCGGGCCCGGGCCGGGCGACCGGCCGCCCGGGTCGGCGGTGGGGGCGGCGCTACGACCCGGTGCGGGCGCGCGGGCGGTACGTGGCCCAGCAGCGCTGGCACCGGCCGGTGGCCTGGGTGCTCGCCGTGATCATGGGCGTGAGCCTGGTGGCGGTGGCGGTCGCGGCGGTCTACCAGGGCGTGGGCGGCTCCTCGGGGGCGCCCCGGCGCCCGGAGTCCGGCAGCAGCAGCCCGGGCGCGGACCCGCGGTCGGTGCCGGCCGAGCCGTCACTGGCGGCGTCGACGCCGTAGCGGGGCTCCGGGGAGTGTCCGGGGGCGCACGCCCCGGGGCGGTGGTCACGGAGCGTTCCCGGCAATCTGCGCCGGGGCCCTCGTGGCGGGCCCGGTGTGCGCCTACCCTGGTGCTATGGGTGACCCGCGCGAGCCTCCTGAGGGTACGCCCGAGGGCGGTTCCGGCAATGAGGACGAGTTCCGGTCCGTCGTCTTCGACGAGTCGTTCGTCCGGGCTGCCCGGATCCAGGAACTGTCCGCCCGGGAGCGGCTCGCGGGCTCCTTCGGCAAGGCCACCCGGGCCCGGGTGCGGCTCGGGCCGCTGGGCAGCGTGCCGCGTCAGGCGCTGGCCCTGCTGCTGCTCATCCTGCTGGCCTTCGGGGCCGCGGTGTACTTCGGGGTGAACTCGCCCAAGGGGATCCCGGCCCGGCCGGAGGGCAGTCAACTGACCGTCAGCCTGGTCGCGTTGAGCCCGGCTTCGGCCGTGCGCCCGGTCGCCGACCCGGCGCACCCCTTCGCGGCGCTGCCGCCCGGGTACGGCGACGGGGCGGCCGGACTGAACACCCCGAGCGGCGCGGGCACCGAGCATTTCAGCAAGGTCGAGGTGACCAAGGCCCTCGACACCGTGCAGCGCTACCTGGTCGCCTCCTCGCTGGCGCCGGCGGAGCTGGTCCAGGGCGCCACCACGGACGTGCGGGTCTTCGTCACGCCCGGTGAGCAGGCCCAGTTCGACGCGAGCGTCGCCCAGCCGGTGGACGACCGGCACCACGCGGTGACCGGCTGGATCGTCCGCTTCGACCCGGCGCAGGTCGCGCTGGCCTCCGACACCGTGAAGGTGGTCGGCGCGATGCGGGTCGACGAGTCGGACGGCGGCACGCTGCAGATCACCACCGACCACACCTTCGTCTACGCGTTGAAGCCCGCCGGCGCCCCGGCCGGCGCCCCGGTCACCCTGGAGACGGTGCGGCGCGAGCTGACCTTCCAGCTCGACCGGGTCGACCTGGGGCAGGCGCAGCTGCGGCTGGTGGACGCGGTGCTGCAGGCCGGTCCGGAGCCGTGCACCGCCTCGATGGCGGGCTTCCTGCAGCCGGTGCTGGCCACCGCGCAGGGCACCGCGGTGGCCGCGCCGACGCCGGTCGACCCGGGCAACCACGCGCGGCCGGCCTGGCAGGTGTGCGGGGTGCTGGCCGGGAGCTGAGCGGGGCGGGCGTCGGGGTGGTGGCGGCGTCGGGGGCGGCTTGGGCAGCGGGGCGGCGGCGAGGCGGTGGCTTGGGCGGCGGGGTTGCCGGTGACCCGGGCGGGGCACCGGCCGTCCCGTCGGAGGGGGGCGGGGGTCAGCCGTCGGCGCGGTTCCCCGAGTCGCCGCGCTCCCCGGAGCCGTTGCGGGGGCCGGAGTCGTTGCGGCCGCCACCGGTGAAGGTGTCCCGCAGCTTGCCGCCGACCGTCGCGGCGCCGCCGGCCACGTCCCGCAGCAGGCCCATCAGCGGGTCCTTGCTCTCCTTCACCGAGGTCGTGTAGTGCTCGGCGGCGGCCTTCCACTGCTCGCCGACCGAGGTGTCCGGGTCGTCGGTGCGGCGCGGGTAGGCGCCGGCCAGGATCGAGCGGTACTCGTCGCTCTCCGCCCACTTCTTGAGCTGGGCGACCCGGACCACCGCGAACGGGTGGGTCTGCGGCAGCAGCTGGAGCAGCTTGAGCACGCCGTCGCGCAGGTCCCCGGCCTTCTCGTACTCCTCGGCCTGCTCCAGGAAGGCGTCGACGTTCATCTCGGCCAGGTTGTGCCCGCCGGCCAGCTTCATCAGGGCCCGCATGGACGCCTGGAGGTCCTGCCCGGCGAGCAGGCCGGCCCGGTCGCTGGACAGCTCGGCCTTGCGGAACCACTCCTTGAGCGCGGTGACGATGGCCATGATCGCCAGGTTGCCGAGCGGCACCCAGGCGATCCGGGTGGCGATGTTGGTGAGGATCATCAGCATCGTCCGGTAGACCGCGTGGCCGGACATCGCGTGGCCGACCTCGTGGCCGATGACGGAGCGCAGCTCCTCCTCGTCCAGCAGCTCGACCAGGCCGCTGGTGACCACGATGATCGGGGTGTCGATGCCGATGGTGAACGCGTTGACCGTCGGGTCCTGGCTGACGTACAGGTCCGGGACCTGCTCCAGGTCGAGCACGTAGGCGGCGTCGCGGACCATCCCGTACAGCTCGGGGAACTGACGCTCGGAGGTCTTCACGGCGGTGGCCAGGAACATCAGCCGGATCGAGCGCTCGGAGACCAGCCCGGCGAGCTTGCGCAGGACGTCGTCGAAGCCGGAGAGCCGGCGCAGGGCGACCAGCGCCGAGCGGTCGGCGGGGTGCTCCCAGGCCCGGGTGGAGATCTCGGGGAAGCGCTGGCGACGGCGGCTCGGTGCGTTCGCGGTCGTGTCGGTCATGGTCTGCGTACCTCCTGGTCGACGGCGGCCTCGGCGCAGCGCCCGGCCCCCCGCTGGTCTTCGCCTGCAGTGACTCGTCTGCAACGACTGCCTGTGCAACGTCCGCGGTTGCGTACTCGTCCCCGGGGGCGGGCTGGGGGTGGCCCGGCGGTGGTCCGGGGGCGGGCCTGGGCACGGCCGCGGGGGCGGCTCGGGGGCGGGTCGGGGGCGGGTCGGGCGCGGCGCGGGGGCCGGTGGGCGCTGCCGGTGTGAGGCGGGTTTACCCTGAATGCCCTGGAGAACCGAGACCGGACCCGGCCGCGGTACCGAGCAGTTCGAGGAGTCCCTCAGATGTCCACCGAAGCGCTGGTCAGCCTGGCCGCACCCATCTCCGACGAGGCCGGCCCGGGCCTGTTCCTGCGGATCATCGTGATCGCCTCCTTCGTCGGGATCGGCCTGCTGGTCTGGATCATGGCCCGCGCCTTCCGGGGCCAGTAGACGCCGCGTCCCCCTCGGTTCGCTCACGCCCGGTCAGCGGCGGTGGGCCGCCGAGCGGTTGCCGCGTAACCCCCCGTACGATGACGGGTGGGCCCTCACCGGCCCGGAACCACCCCCAGGTCCGTCACCGAGCCGAGAAGGTCCCGCCGACCATGAGCACTGCTGCCGCACTCCCCGCCCTGAACCTGCTCGCCGAGGGGGGCAACCACGACAGCCTCAACCCGCTGCTGACGGGTGGCGCCGCGCTGTTCATCCTGGTTCTCCTGCTCTTCATCACCACCCGCTTCAACCGGGACCGCTGAGCTCCGTCCCGGGACCGCTCGGGGAGCGTCCGGCCAGTGCGCCGGCCGCTCCCTCACGCATCTGCGGACAACCCCCACACGGGCGTTCCCGCACCGCAACGGGCGTCGCGTAAGGTGTGGCGGCATGGGAGAGCAGGCCGGGAATCCCGGCGGACCGGAACCGGTGAAGAAGCGCCTCGGGGTGATGGGCGGCACCTTCGACCCGATCCACCACGGCCACCTGGTCGCCGCGAGCGAGGTGGCGAGCGCGTTCCACCTGGACGAGGTGATCTTCGTCCCGACCGGTGAGCCCTGGCAGAAGAGCGACCGCCAGGTCACCCCGGCCGAGGACCGCTACCTGATGACGGTCATCGCCACCGCCGAGAACCCGCAGTTCTCGGTGAGCCGGATCGACATCGACCGCGAGGGCCCGACCTACACCGTCGACACCCTGCGCGACCTGCACTCCCTGCACCCGGCCGCGGACCTCTTCTTCATCACCGGCGCCGACGCGCTGGCCCAGATCCTGTCCTGGCACGACTCGGACGAACTCTTCTCGCTGGCCCACTTCATCGGTTGCACCCGTCCGGGGCACACTCTGTCGGACGCCGGGCTTCCGGTGGGCGGGGTCTCCCTGGTGGAGGTCCCGGCGTTGGCCATCTCCTCCACGGACTGCCGCAACCGGGTCGCCAAGGGCGAGCCGGTCTGGTACCTCGTCCCGGACGGGGTGGTCCGCTACATCGACAAGCGGGCGCTCTACGCGCCGCACGGGACCTGAGCCAGGAGCGGGCGTGACCGATCGCAGCGGTAACGGCAGCGGCAACGGCGGGCAGCCGCAGGAGTGGTCCACCGGCCAGTACCAGCAGCCGTACCAGCAGTCGTACCAGGGGCAGGGCCAGGGCGAGGGACACCCGCAGGGGCAGCAGCAGCCCCCGGCGTACGGGCAGCAGTACGAGGAGCAGCCGTACGAGTCGCAGACGTACGACCAGTACGGGCAGCCGGTGTACGAGCAGGGCTCGTACGGCGGGCAGCAGGCCCAGGCCCAGGCCCAGGGCTACCAGCAGGGCGGCCGGCAGACCGGGCAGTTCCCGCAGCAGCAGTCGTACGGGCAGCAGGGGTACGAGCCGCAGCCGTACGAGCCGCAGGCGTACGACCAATACGGGCAGCCGGTGTACGGGCAGGACCCGTACGGGGGCTACCAGCAGCAGGGGTACCAGGCGTACCAGCAGCAGCCGTACCAGGCCGCGCCGGTGGCCCCGGCCGCGCCGGCCGGGCCGGTGGTCGCCGAGCCGCAGCCGACCGTGCCACAGCCGTCCGCACCGGAGCCGTCCGCCCCGGCGGGGCCCGCCGCCGTGCCGCCGCCGCGCCGCCGGACCCCCCGGCCGGGCGCGGAGGCCGCCCCGGCCGCGCAGTCCGCGCCCTCCGAGCAGGTGGCCGGGGCCCGGCCCGGCAAGGCCGGCGGCCGGGCGCCCAAGGACTCCTACCAGACGGGCGAGTTCACCTTCGTCGACGAGGAGGCGGAGGAGTCCGAGGACGTCATCGACTGGTTGAAGTTCGCCGAGTCCCGCAGCGAGGTGCGCGCCGAGCGCCGCCGCAAGCTCAAGAACCGGCTGGTCGGCCTCGGCGTGGTGCTGGCGCTCGCGGCCGGCGGCGTCGGCGGCTACCTGTGGTTCACCGGGGACAAGCCGACCGCGGCCGCCGCGGCGGGCGGGCGGCAGGTCAACGTCGTCCACCTGCGCGACCTCCAGGGCAAGGTGTCCAGCGCGCTGCTGGTCGACGACGCCTCCGGGCACAAGGGCACGGTGCTGCTGCTGCCCGACGTGCTGCGGCTGCCCGGCCCGGGTGACCCGCCGGTGACCACGGTCGGCCAGGCCATGGACGCGATCGGCGCCTCGGCGACCCGCGACGGCCTGTCCACCGTGCTCGGCGCCCCGGTGGCCGGCACCTGGCGGCTGGACACCCCGTACCTGGAACTGCTGGTCTCCCAGCTCGGCGGCGTCCGGGTGGACACCAACGCCGAGACCCGCGAGGGCGGCAAGCCGGACGGCAAGCAGCTCTCCCCGGCGGGCAAGAACACCCTGCTCAGCGGGAAGGCCGCGGTCGCCTACGCCACCCTCCAGGCGCCCGGCGAGAACCGGGACGCCCAGCTGGCCCGGTTCGGCCAGGTCATGGACGCCGTGGTGCGCACCATGCCGACCACGTTCAAGGACGCCAAGGACGACGTGCACCGGATGAACGCGGTGCTTGACCCCTCGCTGCCCGAGGACGCCCTGGCCGGCGTGCTCACCCAGCTCGCCCAGCAGGCCAAGGACGGCCACTTCGGCACCACCGCGCTGACCGTCAAGCCCGACGGCACCCTGGACGAGGCGACCGCCGGCAAGCAGGTCAAGGACGTGCTCGGCGGCACCGTGAAGTCCGCGGCGGCCGGCGACGCCCCCGCCCGGGTCTCGGTCCAGGACGCCTCCGGCAACGAC
Organism: Kitasatospora sp. NPDC059827; assembly: GCF_042731675.1. Lineage (NCBI taxonomy): Bacteria > Bacillati > Actinomycetota > Actinomycetes > Kitasatosporales > Streptomycetaceae > Kitasatospora > Kitasatospora sp. NPDC059827. The sequence goes on from NZ_JBHWIV010000041.1 coordinate 55,740, forward strand.
GCGGCGGGCGCCGCGGCGCAGGTCCAGATCGTCAACTCGGGCCTGACGTTCATCCCGGGCGGCGCCAAGACCGCGCCGCAGGCCACCAGTGAGATCCGCTACACCGACGACGCCCGGCAGGGCGCGGCGAAGTCCCTGGCGACCAGCCTGGGGCTGCCGGACACGGCGGTGAAGAAGGTCGGCGACGCCCAGAACGCGGACCTGGTGGTCGTGCTCGGCAAGGACTACCAGCCGCCGAAGACCCAGTAGCGGACCGGCTCCGGCCCCTCGCCCGCCCCGCGGCCCCGGAAATGCGTTCCGAGGCCGCGGGGACGGCGTGAGATCCTGGAAGGCGACCCCTGCCGCCGTGCCGGGGCCGTCCCACGCCGCCGAGCCGGAAGAACACCGTGACCGTCACCGACCACAGCCAGCAGCTCATCAACGTCGCCGCCCAGGCGGCGGCCGACAAGCTCGCGCACAACATCATCGCCTTCGACGTCAGCGAGGTGCTGTCGATCACCGACGCCTTCCTGATCGCCTCCGCGAACAACGACCGCCAGGTCCGCTCGATCGCCGAGGAGATCGAGGACCAGCTGCGCGAGCAGCTGGACATCAAGCCGGTGCGCCGCGAGGGCGAGCGCGAGGGCCGCTGGATCCTGCTCGACTACCTGGACATCGTCGTGCACGTCCAGCACTCCGAGGAGCGCTCCTTCTACTCGCTGGACCGCCTCTGGAAGGACTGCCCCGAGCTGCCGCTGCCCGAGGACGCCGTGGAGTCGCGCAACCGCCCCGACGCGATCACCGACGACGCCGGCAACGCCGTCGCCCCGGCCGACGACTTCGGCAAGCCCGAGGACCTGCACTGAGCAGGGATGCGCGCGGCCCGCGCGTCGTCTTCTGGCGGCACGGCCAGACCTCCTGGAACCTCGAATCGCGCTTCCAGGGCACCACGGACATCGACCTGACCGGCCAGGGCGTGCTGCAGGCCCAGCGGGCGGCCCGGCTGCTCTCCGGCCTGCACCCCGACCTGCTGATCTCCTCGGACCTCAAGCGGGCCCGGCGCACCGCCGACGAGCTGGCCCGGGTCACCGGACTGGACGTGCAGCACCACGAGGGGCTGCGGGAGACGTACGCGGGCTCCTGGCAGGGCCTGACCAACGCCGAGATCCGTGAGCGCCACCCGGAGGAGTACGCGGCCTGGGCGGCCGGGGAGCCGGTGCGCCGCGGTGGCGGCGAGCTGTCCACCGAGGTCGCCGACCGCTCGGTGCCGGTGGTGCTGGAGGCGGTCGCCAAGCTGCCGGAGAACGGCACCCTGGTCGTGGTCAGCCACGGCGGCACCATCCGGACCATGCTCGGGCGGCTGCTGGGACTGGAGCCTCCCGTGTGGGAGTGCTTCGGCGGGCTGTCCAACTGCTGCTGGTCGGTGCTCGGCAGGGGGGCGCGCGGTTGGCGGCTGCTGGAGCACAACGCGGGCACGCTCCCGCAGCCGGTGATCGGCGACGACACCTGACGGCACTCGGCACCTGACGGCACTCGGCGACGGGGGCTTCGAGGGGCCCGGAAGGAGCGGATTTCGCAGTTCCGGGCCTGACCAGCTAGAGTCTTCCTCGTTCGCAGGGAAGGAACGCGGCCCGGAAGGGAAGCGGGAGATCCGGTGAGTGCGGGGCTATAGCTCAGTTGGTAGAGCGCTTGCATGGCATGCAAGAGGTCTGGGGTTCAATTCCCCATAGCTCCACTCCGCATCGGCGGTCGTGGAAATCGGAGTTCCGGAGCCAGGTCGCCAGTGTCGCGGGGCTATAGCTCAGTTGGTAGAGCGCTTGCATGGCATGCAAGAGGTCTGGGGTTCAATTCCCCATAGCTCCACAGTGGTTCGAGAGGCCGTCACCTGAGGGTGGCGGCCTTTCGTGCTTCCTGGGAGGGGATCGCGGGGTGGGGGCGCCCGGGGTGGGGGCTCCCGGGGTCCTGTGCCCCGTATCGGCGCCCTGCTGTTCGCCTGGGTGCCGGCGGGGATGGTGCCAGGCGGCTCGGGTCGGTGGCCGGGGGCGCGGTGGCCGGGGTCGCAGTGATCGGGGTCGCAGTGATCGGGGGCGCGGTGACCGGCCCCGGAAGCGGATTTCAGGAGCACCCCCAGGACCGTGTAAAGTAGTCGATGTCGCCGAGGGAAACCGGACGGAAACGACGGGAAACCCGGTGACATCGCAGGTCAAGGGGCTATAGCTCAGTTGGTAGAGCGCTTGCATGGCATGCAAGAGGTCTGGGGTTCAATTCCCCATAGCTCCACAGTGATCAAGAGCCGCCTCCCGTTACGGGGGGCGGCTCTTCGCCGTTGTGTGCATGCCACCGGCGGACGGGAGGGAAAGACCGCTACCGTCGTGCCATGGCCGATCTGCAGCGAAGGCGGAACGAGGAGCTGGCCCGGATACTGCACCAGCTCGGCTGGAGTCCGGAACGGCTCGCCCGTGAGGTGAGCCTCGCCCTCCCGCCGGGCCTGGCGATCAGCTCCACCGCCCCGTACAAGTGGCGCGACCGCGGCATGGTGCCGCGCAGCCCGCACGACCAGACGGTCTGCGAGGTGCTCAGCCGCACCCTCGGCATAGCCGTCACCTACGAGCAGCTCTGGGGCCGGATGGGCGGCCACCGCGGCGCCAAGATCCTCTCGCCCCGGCTGCTCACCGACCCGTGGACCGCCGACACCGCCCAGACCGCGCTGCGCGAGGCCGCCACCGACGCCGGACCGGTCCGGCTCACCGACCTGTTCCGCAGCGCCGACCTCGACCACGCCGCCGAACGGCTCTCCTCGCCGCCACCGCCGGTCGGCGGCGGCGAGGGCGCGCTGCGCGTCGACCCCACCCTGGCCGGCGAGCTCGGCCTCTCCTACCGCAGCAAGCAGCGCCTCGAACGCTCCTGCGGCGGCGGCCTCGTCCTCGGCCCCACCCGGGCCGAACTCGCCATGCTGGCCAAGCTCTTGGAGCTCGGCGCGTACGACGAACGACTCGGCCGCGAACTGTACGGCACCGCCAGCAGGCTGGCCCGGCTGGCCGGCTGGGCCGCGTTCGACCTCGGCCACGACGCGGCCGCCCAGCGGGCCTTCGTCGCCGCGCTGCGCGCCGCCCACGTCAGCGGCGACGTCCGGCTCGGGGTCGCCGGGCTCGGCGCGCTGGTGGCCCTCGCCACCCAGGGCAGCGGCGGGCGCGGCCTGGACGCCGTCACCGCGCTGCGCACCGCCCTGGACGCCCACGGGCCCGCACTCAGCCCCACCGGGCGGGCCCGCCAGTACGGCCGGATCGCCCGCGCCCACGGCCGCCGCGGCGAGGCCGACCAGGCCGAGGAGGCCGCCGCCCGCGCCTTCGCCGAGATCGACGGCGTCCCCGGCACCGAGGAGGCCCGGGCCGACCTCGCCGGGATGGTGGGGGAGGGGCGGCTGGCGCTCGGTCAGCACCGGATGGCGAAGGCCCTGCTCGCCGAGGCCGTCGCCGGGCTCGGGCCGGGGCGGGCCCGGTCCAAGGCGCTGCTGATGGTCCGGCTTGCCGAAACCCACCGGCGGCTCGGCGACCAGCGGGAGGCCGCCCGGACGGCGGGGCTGGCGCGCGCGCTCGCGGCGGGGATGCAGTCGGAGCGGCTGGCCAGGGCGCTGCGGGACTTCGAGGCGGCGGGGCTGCGGGACGGCGGGGCGGCGCGGGCGGCTGCGCCGTAGGCGGTGGGGGCGGTGGTTCGGCGGTCGGCGGTCGGCGGTGCGGGTGGGCGGCTGTGCGGCGGTCGGCTGTGGGGGTGGGCCGTGGGGTCGGTGGCGCGGCGCGGGTGGCCCGTGGGGGCCGCAGGGGCGCGGTGCCGCCGGTGGGACGGCCAGGAGAGCCCTGACCTGCTTGCGGTACCCTGAGCCCATGCGAACCGTGCGCCTGCTCCTTAGCCGGCCGCGCTGACCAGGACCGGCCGCGCCCTCGGGCGGTGCCGGAGTCGGCGTGGCGTCCCCTCCTGCGAGGGGATTTTTTGTTTTCCGCCCCCGCCCGCGCCGTGGGAGGGGTCCACGGTCGGCCGCGTCGCGGTTCGCCAACTGACACCGATGGAGCTTGAAGGACCATGAGCGAGACGACCCCTGCGTCCGGCGCGGCCGAGACCGCGACCGAGCCGTTCCGGTACAGCGCCGCGCTGGCGGCGGAGATCGAGTCCCGCTGGCAGGACATCTGGGAGAAGGAGGGCACCTTCCACGCCCCCAACCCCACCGGTGAGCTGGCCGACCCGGCCGCCGGCGACGTCGCCGCGAAGCCGCACAGCTTCATCATGGACATGTTCCCGTACCCCTCGGGTGCGGGCCTGCACGTCGGCCACCCGCTGGGCTACATCGCCACCGACGTCTTCGCCCGCTACCAGCGGATGACCGGCCACAACGTGCTGCACACGCTGGGCTACGACGCCTTCGGCCTGCCCGCCGAGCAGTACGCGGTGCAGACCGGCACCCACCCGCGGGTCTCCACCGAGGCCAACATCGCCAACATGCGCCAGCAGCTGCGCCGGCTGGGCCTGGGCCACGACCCGCGCCGCTCGATCTCCACGATCGACCCGGACTACTACCGCTGGACGCAGTGGATCTTCCTGCAGATCTTCAACTCCTGGTACGACGACGCGGCCGGCAAGGCCCGCCCGATCGCCGAGCTGGTCGCCCGGTTCGAGTCCGGCGAGCGTGAGGTGCCGGGCGGCCGCGCCTGGGCCGAGCTGACCGCCGGTGAGCGCGACGAGGTGCTGGGCGAGTACCGCCTGGCGTACGCCAAGGAGGTGCCGGTCAACTGGTGCCCGGGCCTGGGCACCGTGCTGGCCAACGAGGAGGTCACCGCGGACGGCCGCTCCGAGCGCGGCAACTTCCCGGTGTTCAAGTCCAACCTGCGCCAGTGGATGATGCGCATCACCGCGTACTCCGACCGCCTGATCGCTGACCTGGACCTGCTGGACTGGCCCGAGGCCATCAAGCTGCAGCAGCGCAACTGGATCGGCCGCTCCGAGGGCGCCCGGGTCGACTTCGCGGTCGACGGCGGGAAGATCACCGTCTTCACCACCCGGCCCGACACCCTGTTCGGCGCCACCTACATGGTGCTGGCGCCCGAGCACGACCTGGTCGACTCCATCGTGCCCGCCGCCTGGCCGGAGGGCGTGCCCGCCGAGTGGACCGGCGGCGCCGCCACCCCCGCCGAGGCCGTCGCCGCCTACCGGGCCACCGCCGCCGCCAAGTCGGACGTCGAGCGCCAGGTCGAGGCCAAGGTCAAGACCGGCGTCTTCACCGGCGCCTACGCCGTCAACCCGGTCAGCGGCGCGTCCGTCCCGGTGTTCATCGCCGACTACGTGCTGATGGGCTACGGCACCGGCGCCATCATGGCCGTCCCCGCCCACGACCACCGAGACTTCGCCTTCGCCCGCGCCTTCGCGCTGCCGATGCGCTGCGTCGTCGAGCCCACCGACGGGCGCGGCTCGGACCCGGCGGAGTGGGACGACGCCTTCGACACCTACGACTCGGTCATCGTCAACTCGGTGCGCTCCGAGGGTGATTCGGCGCAGTCGTCGTCCGGGTCCGAGTCCCTGTCCCTGTCCCTGGACGGGCTGAGCGTGGTCGACGCCAAGGCCGCCGCCACCGCCTGGCTGGCCGAGCGCGGCATCGGCGAGGGCACCGTCAACTACCGCCTGCGCGACTGGCTGTTCAGCCGTCAGCGGTACTGGGGCGAGCCGTTCCCGATCGTCTACGACGAGGACGGCGTGATGCACGCGCTGCCCGAGTCGATGCTGCCGGTCGAGGTCCCCGAGGTCGACGACTACTCGCCGCGCACCTACGACGCGTTCGACTCCGCCTCCTCGCCGGAGACCCCGCTGTCCCGCAACGAGGACTGGGTCAACGTCGAGCTGGACCTGGGCGACGGCGTCCGCAGCTACCGCCGCGAGACCAACACCATGCCCAACTGGGCGGGTTCCTGCTGGTACGACCTGCGCTACGTCGACCCGACCAACGCCGACGCGGTGGCCGACCCGGCCAACGAGCGCTACTGGCTGGGCCCCACCGAGGCCAAGCCGGCCGGCGGCGCCGACCTGTACGTCGGCGGCGCCGAGCACGCCGTGCTGCACCTGCTGTACGCCCGCTTCTGGCACAAGGTGCTGCACGACCTGGGGCACGTCTCCTCCGTCGAGCCGTTCCACAAGCTGTTCAACCAGGGCATGATCACCGCGGACGTCTACCGCGACGAGCGCGGCTTCCCGGTGCCCGCCGCCGAGATCGAGGAGCGCGACGGCACGTACTTCTGGCAGGGCGAGCCGGTCAAGCGCGAGGCCGGCAAGATGGGCAAGTCCCTGAAGAACGCCGTCGCCCCGGACGAGATCGCCGACGAGTACGGTGCGGACACCCTGCGCCTGTACGAGATGTCGATGGGCCCGCTGGACGTCTCCCGTCCGTGGGACACCCGGGCCGTCGTCGGTTCCTACCGCTTCCTGCAGCGGCTGTGGCGCAACGTCGTCTCCGAGGGCACCGGCGAACTGGTCGTCACGGACGAGCAGCCGGACGACGCGACGCTGCGCGCCCTGCACAAGGCGATCGACGGCATCCGCGGCGACATGGCCGGGCTGCGCTTCAACACGGCCGTCGCCAAGGCGATCGAGCTGAACAACTACCTGGTCAAGCGCGGCTCCACGCCGCGGGCCGTGGCCGAGCAGCTGGTGCTGATGGTCGCGCCGCTGGCCCCGCACATCGCCGAGGAGCTGTGGCGCCGCCTGGGCCACGGTGAGTCGCTGGCGCACACCGACTACCCGGTCGCGGACCCGGCGTACGTGGTCGACGAGTCGGTGACCTGCGTGGTGCAGATCAAGGGCAAGGTCAAGGCCCGGCTGGAGGTCGCGCCGAGCATCACGGACGCGGAGCTGGAGGCCCTGGCGCTGGCGGACCCGGCGGTGGTCGCGGCGATCGGTGACGCGGCGGTGCGGAAGGTGATCGCGCGGGCGCCGAAGCTGGTGAACATCGTGACCGGCTGAGGTCGGTTCGGGGCGGCTCCGGACAGGAGTTGATCGGGCGGGTGTCCTTCGGGGCGCCCGCCCGGTGTTCTGTCCGGTGTTCTGTCCGGACCTCGTGCGAGGGTGCGGGGAGGGGTGGTGCGGGGCGCGGAGTGCGGGGTGCGGAGTGGGGTGCGGGGGTGCAGGGGAGCAGGTGGGGCGGGTGCGGGCCCTCCGGGAGATCCCGGATCTGTCCCTGATCTCCGTCCGCCGGCCCGTTCCGGGCCTTCCGGGCCCGGGTGTGGCGGCTACGGTGGAACCCACGGCAGTGCGGCCCGCGTTGGGCCCGGTGGGGGCCGAAACGGCGGCGGAAGGTGACGCGCGATGGACGTGTTCGGCGTGATGATCGGCTTGGTCCTGCTCTTCGGGATCGCGACGCTCGTCCTGGCCGTGGTCGGCACGGTCAAGGCGGCCAAGGCCGTCGCCGCGAAGGTCGAGAGGCACGAGGCCAACGCCCGGCGCGCCGTCGAGACCGCCACCCTCAAGGCGAAGAAGTACACCAAGGTCGGCCCGCCCGCGCAGATCGCCACCGTCCGCCTCCAGCTGCGGACCTCGCTGGACGGCACCCGGCAGGTGCTGGAGGGCGGGCTGGAGCAGGACGGCCAGCTCGGCGAGTCCCTCGCGCTGCTCACCCGGCTCGACGCGCACGCGGCTGAGCTGGACGGCGAGCTGCGGGTGCTGGAACGCGAGCCGGACACCACGCGGATCGCGGCCAAGCTGCCGGAACTGCGCGAGCGCGCGGAGCGGATCACCCACGCCGCAGAGACCATGCGGTGGGCGGCCCAGGACCGGATGCACCGGTTCGCGGACGACGAGCTGAGCCGGCTGAGCCAGGAGTGCGAGAGCGAGGCGGGGGCGCTGCGGCACTGGGACACGGCGGGGGGCGGTGGTGCTGGCTCGGGTGCCGGTGCCGGTGCCGGTGCCGGTGCCGGTGCTGGTGCTGGGGCTGGAGCAGGCGGGGGTGCGGGTGCCGGTGCCGGTGCCGGTGCGGCCCGGGCCGGGCTGACGGACGGCAGGGGGCGGCCCAACGCCGAGGACCTCCTCGGGCTGGCCGACCCGCTGGCGAAGCTGGCGCAGCGGCTGCGGAAGCCGTCGGCGGGGCCCTCCACGGGGCCGTCCGCGAGCTGATTCCCGCGCGCGGCCGGGCCTGCCCAGGAGCGCGCGGACAGCTGCTGTCATCCCGGACGAACGGGGAGTAACCTCCGCCTCATGCCCTCCGACCTCGCACTTGTCACCGATTCCACGGCCTACCTGCCGCAGGCGGCGCTCGACCGGCACGGGATCACGGTGGTACCGCTGAGCGTCGCGGTCGGTGACGAGGTCCGCTGCGAGGGCGTCGAGATCTCCCCGAAGGACGTCGCCGAGGCGCTGCGCGGCAAGCAGCGGGTGACCACCTCCCGGCCCAACCCGGAGACCTTCGCCGCCACCTACCGGGCGGCCGCCGAGGCCGGGGCGCGGGGGATCGTGTCGGTGCACATCTCCGGCGAACTGTCCGGCACGGTCGAGGCCGCCCGGCTGGCCGCCGCCGAGGCGCCGGTGCCCGTGCGAGTGGTGGACAGCCGACTGGTCGGAATGGCCCTCGGGTACGGCGTGCTGGCGGCGGCCGAGGCGATCGAGGCCGGCCTGGGCCTCGCGGAGGCGGCCGGGGCGGCGGCCGATCGGGCGGCCGGGACCAGCGGCTTCTTCTACGTGGACACCCTGGAGCACCTGCGCCGGGGCGGGCGGATCGGGGCGGCGCGGGCGCTGCTGGGTTCGGCGCTGGCGGTCAAGCCGTTGCTGCACCTGGACGGGGGGCGGATCGAGCCGCTGGAGAAGGTGCGGACGGCGTCGCGGGCGATCGCGCGACTGGAGGAGATCGCGGTCGAGCGCTCGGGGGAGGGCGAGGTGGACATCACCGTCCACCACCTGGCCGCCGAGGAGCGGGCCGAGCAGCTCGCGGAGCGGCTGCGGGCGCGGGTGCCGGGGTTGCGGGAGCTGTACGTGGGCGAGGTCGGGGCGGTGATCGGCGCGCATGTCGGGCCGGGGCTGCTGGCGGTGGTGGTCGCACCGCGCTGAGGCGGGGGTCGGGCGGGTCGGGGCTGGGGTTGGGGTTGGGGTTGGGCGGCTCGGGGCGGTTCTGGTCAACCGCGTGATGGTGTGGCCACTCGTGTGAGTGACACTTTTTATCCACAACCCCCGGGTTTTCCACAGGCTTTCGGAAATTTCCGCAGCTTCTGCGAAGTGCTCCTAGCGTCCTCGCCATGACGACCTTGGGCCTGGGCGCGGCGAAGCGCCAAGCGATCGACGAGACGGTACGGCTGCGCATGGCGGCGCTGCTGCCGACAGAGGAGGAGCCGGCGGTTCGCAAGCCGGCGGGCCGTGAGCCGATGGTCAGCGAGCCCGCGGGCCGCGAGTCGACTGCCGGTCAGCCGCCGGAGGGCGGTCCGGTGGCGGCCGTACCGCCTGCCGCAGTGCCGCCGGGGGCCGGCCCGCCCGAGTCGGCGCACCTCCCCGATCCGCCGGGCGCCGGGGCGCGGCTGCGGTTCGCCTCGGCGCTGGCGCTCGACCGGCGGGCGGTGGCCGGGCTGGCCGTCCTGCTCCTCTTCGCGGTGGGCTACGCCGTGCAGCACTTCTGGCTGGCCCGGCCGGAGGCGGTCGCCGTTCCGGCGCTGGCGGCCGCGTCGGCGCCGCCGGAGCCGGGCCCGCCCGCCACCGACGGCCCGCCCGGCAGCGGGGCCGGGCCACCCACGGGCCCCGCGGGCCCGGGCGCCGAGCCCGCCGTCGTCATCGACGTCGGCGGCCGGGTCCACCTGCCCGGTCTGCACACCCTGCCCGGGGGATCGCGGGTGGCCGACGCGCTGCGGGCGGCGGGCGGTCCGCTGCCGGAGACGGACACCCGGAGCCTCAACCTGGCCCGCGTCCTGACGGACGGTGAGCAGATCACGGTCGGTGAGCAGGCGCTCGTACCCGTACCCGTCCCCGCTCCCGGAGGCGCCGGCGGACTGCCCGGTGCCGGTACGCCCCGACCACCCGTGAGTCTCAACCGCGCCACCCTCGAACAGCTCGACGCCCTCCCGGGCGTCGGCCCGACCCTCGCCCAGCGCATCCTCGCCTACCGCGCCTCGCACGGTTCGTTCCGTTCGGTCGACCAGCTCCGGCAGGTCAGCGGCATCGGTGCCCGCACCTTCGCCGAACTCCGTCCGCTCCTCACCCTCTGACGTCCCCCTGTTCCCGTCCCTCTGTTCCCGTCCCTCTTCCGGCCCCGTTGCGGGCCCCTCAGCGATGCCGAAAGGAGGTACCGCCGTGACCGCCACCACCGCGCCGCTCCCGCGCACCCGCTCCTCGGGCGCCGACTTCCGACTGCTGCTGCCCGCCGTCTGGGCCTGGCTGGTCACAGCGGTGCTCCTGCCCGTGGAACCGGGGTCCGAGCCGCTGATCCTGCTGTCGGCGGGTGCCGCCGTGCTCGCGGCCGTCCTGCTGCTCGCCCGGCCGGGCCTGCTGCCCCAGCGCGGGGCGGCGGTGGCGCTGGCGGCCGTCCTGCTCACCGGTGCGGCGGCCGCGATCGCGACCCCGCTGCACACCGCCGACCTGCACCGGGGCCCGCTGCCGGAGCTCGCCCGCGCGGCCGAGCACGCGCCGCCGCGCGCCCCGGGCACGCCCGCCACGGCGGTCGAGGTGGAGCTGACCGTCGCGGGGGACCCCAAGGTCCACACCTCCCGGGGCGGCACCACCGGTGGGCAGAGCCTCCTCACCGTCGAGGCCGTGGCCGACCGCGCGACCGTCCTCCCGGACGGACGGGCCACCCGGACGCACACCCCGGTGACGGTCATGGTCCGCGGGCCGGAGAGCGACTCCTGGCTGCGGCTGCTGCCGTCCGAGCGGCTGGCCGTCGAGGCCGAGGTGCGGCCGGCGGGAGAGGGCTACGACACCGAGTCCGCGGCACTGCTGCTCGTCCACGGCCCGCCCCGGCAGCTCGCACCGCCGAGCCTGCCGCAGCGGATCGCCGGACGGCTGCGCGAAGGCCTGCGCACGGCCAGCGACGGGCTCCCGCCGGACGCGCGCGGGCTGCTCCCCGGGCTGGTCGTCGGCGACACCTCGCGACTGCCCGACGACCTGGTGGACGCCTTCCGCGCCACCGACCTGGTGCACCTGGTGGCCGTCAGCGGGGCCAACCTGGCGATCGTCCTCGGCGTACTGCTGGGCGCACCGGCGCAGGCCGGCACGGCGGAACGGCGCGGACTGGCCGCGCTGTCGGGGCTGTCGCTGCGCACCAGTGCCCTGGCCGGTACGGCGCTGACCCTGGCCTTCGTGACGGTCTGCCGACCCGAACCCAGCGTGCTGCGGGCGGCGGGCACGGGACTGATCGGCATGCTGGCCCTGGCCACCGGCCGCCCCCGCCAGGCCGTACCGGCGCTCGCCGGGTCCGTCCTGGTCCTGGTGCTGCTGGACCCGTACCTGGCGCGTTCCTTCGGCTTCCTGCTCTCGGTGCTCGCCACCGCCGGGCTGCTCGTCCTCGGGCCGCACTGGGCCGAGTCCCTGCGGGCCCGGCGGTGGCCGCACCACCTGGCGGGTGCGCTGGCGGCCACGGCGGCGGCGCAGGCGCTGTGCGCACCGGTGACGGTGGTGCTGTCCGGGCACATCAGCCTGGTCGCGGTGCCGTGCAACCTGCTGGCCGAACTGGCGGTGGCGCCGGCGACGCTGCTCGGCTTCGGGGTGCTCGCGCTGCAACCGTTCTTCCCGTCCCTGGCCCGGCTACTGGCCGAGCCGGCCGGGGTGCCGGCCGGCTGGCTGGCCTTCGTCGGTCGGCGCGGGGCCGAGCTGCCCGGTGGGCAACTGTCGTGGCCCGGAGGCTGGTTCGGGGTAGCGACGGTCGCCCTGGCGACCCTGGCGGCCTGCTGGGTGGCGCCGCTGCTGCTGCCCCGCCGGGCGGAGTCCGGCCATCCGCCGGGTGCCCGTCGTCGTTGGGCCCGGGCCTTGGTGACCGGCGCCCTGCTGGTGGTGCTGCTGGGCGTGCTGCTGCGCCCGCCGCAGCTGGCCCGGATCGCCACGGGCTGGCCGCCGGCGGGGTGGCGGCTGGTGATGTGCGACGTCGGGCAGGGGGACATGTTGGCCCTGTCGACCGGTGCGCCGGACAGCGCGGTGGTGATCGACACCGGGCCGGATCCGGACGCCGCGGACCGCTGCCTGCGGGAGCTCGGCATCACGACCGTGCCGCTCCTGCTCCTGACGCACTTCCACGCGGACCACGTCGAAGGCGTGCCGGGGGTGTTGCGGGGGCGCCAGGTGGGCGCGGTGGAGGGCACGGTGCTGGACGACCCACCGGGAGAGGCGGCCCGGGTGACGGCTTGGGCGGCGGGCGCAGGCGTACCGCTGTTGCGGGCGGGTCGCGGTGAACGGCGTTCGGCCGGTGCGGAGTTGTCCTGGGACGTGGTGTCGCCCGCTCCAGGGGCGGCCGTCGAAGCGCCCGGAGCGAACAACGCGAGCGTGGCACTGCTCGTCTCCTCGGCCGGCGGCCTGCGGATGGCACTGTTGGGCGACCTCGAACCGCCCGCCCAGTCGGCCCTGTTGGGGCGTCTCGGGAGAGTGGACGTGTTGAAGGTCGCGCACCACGGCTCGGCCCACCAGGACTGGGACCTGACCGGTGCCCTGCGGCCCCGGCTCGCCCTGATCTCCTGCGGGGAGGGCAACCCGTACGGGCATCCGTCGCCCCGTACCGTCGACCGCTTGCGTGCGTCGGGTGCCACTGTGCTGCGCACCGACCGGGCGGGGGACATCGCCGTGACCGGCGACTCCCCGGCGACCCTCGCCGTCGCCGTCCACCCCCAGCCCGCCCACGGCACCCGCGCCGGGCACGCCGCCCCGGGGCACTCCGCCCGTGGGCCCCGCGCCCCGCCCGAGTGACCCCGCTCTCCTTCTCCCCTCCACGAGGTGGGGTGGGCAGGGGGTAGGGGTGGGGGAGGTGGAGGGAGGGTGGGAGGGGGGCGGGGGCGGGGGCCCGGGGAAAGGGATTGCGGCGGGGGGCGGGCGGGACCCGCGCCGGGGCCCGGGGATAGTCCCACGGCGAGGAGGGATACAAGCACCGGGGGGGGCCGCAGCACACCGGGGGGGT